>NZ_JBBIAR010000180.1:0-503 GCF_054185165.1 Bradyrhizobium sp. UFLA05-109
TCTCAATTGGACGGATGCAGCTCCCGTATGTGGCGTTGGCACCGTCGGTCGGCGCTAACGTACGGGTTGGGCTGGAGGACAACCTGTATCTCTCCCGCGGGCGGCTGGCGACTAACGCCGAGCTCGTGCAGCGGGCGGTAGAAATTCTCGAGCGGATCGAGGTGCGGGTGATGCCCCCGGATGAGGTGCGTGAGAAGCTCGCGCTCAAAGTTCGTGCCTGAGAGGGCAGTGACAGTGAGGTCATGCCTAAGGGATCGCACTTCTCTGAGAGCCGGCCGCGAGTGATCGGGCTGCTGGGCGGCTGCATCGGAGGAGACGAGGCCGCACAGTTCGTCTTCAACGGAGTGGACGTGCGGCTGTATGGCCCGTCGTCTCGTGCGGTCGAGCGCGTGCAGAAAATACTGGGCAACACGAGGCAGGCGTATCGGGGGGTGAAGCCGGTTCCTCTGCTGGCCGAAAGGGCGCTCACGGTAGTGGCGTCGGCCGCGAACGCGGTGCTCGGC
>NZ_JBBIAR010000018.1:0-145273 GCF_054185165.1 Bradyrhizobium sp. UFLA05-109
CCCTCCGGTGATTCGTTTTTCAACGACCACCCTTTGGCACATTCGATGCCGGGAGCGGGCGTCGTCCACCACATCATTCGCGATTGAGCCGGGCAGTACTCGCTACCAATCGATGTCCGCTTCGGTCCCGATAGCGCCCGCATTTGTGCAGAAGCAGCAAATGACGCGAGGGGCCAAATCCGGAAGTCGTTATTCGATCACTTCGTCGGCGCGTGTCAGCACCACGGAAGGGATAATGAGGTCGAGCGACTTGGCAATTTTTAGGTTCAAGCTGAATTCAAATGCAGTCGGCTGCTCGATCGGAATGTCTCCGGGCGAGACGCCGCGAAATATCTGAGCAATCTGGTCGGCCATTCGCTTACGCAGCGCTATGCGGCTGGGGCCATATCCGATCAGACACCCCGCATGCGCCATTTCCGCCCATTCGCACACTGTTGGTAGCCGGGCTTCGAGAGCAAGACCTGCCAGCTGGCTCCGATCCCGAAAAAATCCCGGGTTCGCTGCGATTATCAATGCCTGTGCACCTTGGGCCTGCATGGCCGCAAAGGCAGCCGGGTAATCGCTCGGTGCGGCGGTCGGAAATATAAGTAATTCGACCCCAAGTCCTGCCGCCGCCTTCCGCACTGCGGCCTCGTTCGCCTCGCTTGTGGTCGGGACCAGCGCTGCTATTCGTCGGCGGCCAGGCATCGCCTCGAGCAAGAGTGAAAGTCGCTTGCCCTCAAGGTCGTCGGCCAGGATGACGACCCCGGTAACATTGCCTCCCGGCCGCGCGTGACTAGCGGCGAGACCAAATTCAATCGGGTCGACACCGAAAGAGATAATTGGCACAATCCGAGTGGCCGCGCCGGCAGCCCTTAGTTCGTCGGGGCCAATGGCGACGACGGCGTCCGGTTGGCCGGCGAGCAGCTCGCGCATTAGAGCCGGCATCAAATCCGGCTCGCCGACACGCGCATCGAACACGAGATTGCGGCCTTCAACAAAGCCGAGCCTTGCAAGTTCCGGTAAGGTTGTCTGGCGGGTAAGGGCTTCGGCGTCCGCCAACCTCGCAAGATGGCCAAGGCGGAAGATCCGGTTTGGCGTCTGGGCGCGAGCAGCCAGCGGGAATGCTACCGCGCCAACCAGACCGAGAATGAATTTCCGTCGCCACATGTCTGCGCCCGCTTGATCGACGATAGGGTCGCACAAGCAAGGTAGCTTTTCAGTACAAATCTATGGACCGACCGATGTCCGCTCGGGGTCATTCGCGACTAAGCTAGGCAGTGCTCGCTACCAATCGATGTCCGCTTCAGTCTCGATAGCGACCGCTTTTGAGCAGACGCAGCAAATGACGCGAAGGCCAAAAGCGGAAGTTAGAGCCGCACGGCGTGATGAGCGATAATGCCTATGGGCGGCCGGGAGGCCGCCTTTCATTTCTCGCCAGCGTTCATTGCGGAAGTTGTGCGACACGTCTCCGATGCGCTGTCGCTTTTGGTTCATTTCCAGCGGCGAGAAGCGGCCGCACCACTTCCGGGTTACCACCTCTGGGCTCCCGCCCTTCAGAACCGAATCCTTTTATCGCTGGACAGGTTCGCTCGCCGGACGCGATCGTTCGCAATGAGCGCTCATCCGCGCCGTCCTGACGGGCATTGTGTCGCAAAGCCGGGCCGGCTTCGTCAGAGGCCGGATACAGCCGGTGCCATGGTGATGATGCTGGAGGTGGTGAAATGAATTCGCGCACGACCATACAAGGCGACCAAAGGTCGATCCGCACGATCGTGGCGGCAAGCGCCATTGGTACGACCATCGAGTGGTACGACTTCCTAATCTACGCTACGGCGGCGTCGCTCGTTCTCAATAAGCTGTTTTTCCCTACCGAGGATCCGCTCGTTGGAAAGCTGATATCGATCAGCACCATCGGCGTCGGCTTCTTCGCCCGGCCGATCGGCGCCATCGTCATCAGCCATTTCGGCGATCGTCTGGGCCGGAAGGCGCCGCTGATCCTGACGCTGATGAGCATGGGCTTCGCAACGACGCTGATCGGCCTGCTTCCCACCTATTCCAGCATCGGTATCGCGGCTCCGATCCTGCTGGTCGCGTGCCGCCTGGTGCAGGGACTCGCCGTGGGCGGGGAGTGGGGCGGCGCGGTGCTGATCGTCACCGAACATTCGCCACCCCACAAGCGGGGCTTTTATGGCAGCCTGGTACAAATTGGCTTTCCGCTGGGCATGAGCCTAGGTACCGCCTCGTTCTTTGCGCTGGCCTATCTCGATGATCAGCAGTTCATGTCCTGGGGCTGGAGGCTCCCGTTCGTCGCGAGTGCCGCACTAGTGGCGATCGGAACCTTCATCAGGCTGCGGATCGACGAAACCCCGGATTTCAAGCGCGTCGTGAGCGAAGGCAAGGTCGCGCGCATACCGGTTTGGGAAGTCATAAGGCGCTATCCGAAGGACATTCTCATCGGCCTCGGCGCGCGCATCACCGAGATCTCCTGGATCTACGTGTTGACCATCTTCGGGCTGAGCTACGCCGTCACGACATTGGCACTGCCTCGGGGGCTGGTTCTTGGCAGCATCGCGCTCGGAGCGGCGGTGGAGCTGATTACCATCCCGCTGTTTGGCGCACTCTCGGACCGCATCGGCCGGCGCCCGATCTATCTTCTCGGCTGCGTCGCCGCGATCTTGCTTTCATTCCCGATTTTCTGGGCAATCGCGTCGCGTGATCCGGTCGTGGTGGTGCTTGCTTTCGTGATCGGAATGTCGGTCGGACATGGCATCATGTACGGCGTCCAGGCAAGCTTCCTCAGCGAGATGTTCCCGTCGAACCTGCGCTACAGCGGCGCGTCACTTGGATACCAGATCGCTGCACCAATCGGGGGCGGGCTGGTTCCGTTGGCCTCCGCCGCGGTCGTGGGATTCACTGGCGGCGCAACTTGGCCGGTCTCGTTGCTGATGATCCTGATCGCGTCGACGACCGTGCTCGCCGTGCTGGTTGCGCGGGAGACGGCACCGAAGCTCGTGCGTTTGCGGCCGGCCTTCGCGATCGTCGGCGATGCATCGTCAAACTCTTCGGCCATCTCCTGATGGAAGTGGTGCTTGCCGCTCCCGGTCCACCACCTTCATCGAAGGTGCGGCGACGCGAATTGCTCGTTGCGGTACAGCGACCAGCGCGCAACGGCTGGCCGGCGCCGTGCGATGCGGCGCACTGGAAGGTGCCGGCCATCGTGCCCCCTCACGGCAAGGTGGTCAGATTCTCGACGAGGTAGCCGACGCGAAAATGAGCCATGTGCGCGACAGCTTCGGCACTGTGGTAGTCACCGAATTCGGCAGGCTCGGTCCGTTGCGATTGGCCAGACTCAGCGACTGCGATGGCTGAGATTGCGGTGGACGCCGCGTCTCTCTCAGTTCCTAGATCACTCCCGCCAGCCGCAGCGCCACGCCCGCGGCGCACGATCCTGCCAGCACCGTCAGCATGCCGAGCTTGAAGCGAAAGATCGCCGTCGCGGCCGCGATCGAGAGCACAAGCGCCGCGATATCGACGGTTGCCAGCACCGGCATGTCGAAGGACAGCGGAAATGCGTGCACCGGAACGGTCTTGCGGAACAACGTGTGCAGCGCGAACCAGATCGAGAGGTTGAGGATCACGCCGACGACGGCCGCGGTGATCGCGCTGAGCGCGCCGGCAAGGCCCTTGTTGCCGCGCAGGAGCTCGATGTAGGGGCCGCCGACGAAGATCCAGAGGAAGCAGGGCGTGAAGGTGACCCAGGTCGCGAGCAAGCCGCCGAGCGTGCCGGCGAGCATCGGCGACAGCCCATTTGGATCGCGGAAGGCGGCCATGAAGCCCACGAATTGCAGCACCATGATGAGGGGGCCGGGCGTGGTCTCGGCCATGCCGAGTCCATCCAGCATCTCGCGCGCGCTGAGCCAGTGATAGTGCTCCACCGCCTGCTGGGCGACATAGGCGAGCACGGCATAGGCGCCGCCGAAGGTGACCAGCGCCATCTTGGAAAAGAACAGCGCGATCTGGCTGAACACGCTGGCCTCGCCGAGCGCGGCGAGCAGGCCGATCATTGGGACCAGCCAGAGTGCGAGCCATAACGCGCCGACACGGATCGCGCGCGCGGTGTCGGGACGGATATGATCGGGCGCGGCTTCGCCGAGCATGCTGTCGATCACGGCGGTGTTGCTGCCATGGCCGTGCACTGCGGGCGCGAATTCGCTCCGGCCGGATCGCGCGCCGACGTAGCCGATCACGCCGGCGGTGACGATGATGACCGGGAAGGGGACGGCGAAGAAGAAGATCGCAACGAAGGCTGCACCCGCGAGCGCGATCATGATGCGGTTCTTCAGCGCGCGCTTGCCGACGCGCACCACGGCTTCGAGGACGATGGCGAGCACGGCGGCCTTCAGGCCAAAGAACAGCGCCTCGACGAAGCTGACATTGCCGAAGGCAGCATAGACGTAGCTGAGGCCCATGATGGCGATGATGCCGGGCAGGATGAAGAGCCCGCCCGCCATCAACCCGCCGGCCGTCCGGTGCATCAGCCAGCCGACATAGGTCGCAAGCTGCTGCGCCTCCGGTCCCGGCAGCAGCATGCAGTAGTTCAACGCATGCAGGAAACGGCCTTCGGAGATCCAGTTCTTCTCCTCGACCAGGATGCGATGCATGACAGCGATCTGGCCGGCGGGGCCGCCGAAGCTCAGCACGGCGACCCTCAGCCAGACGCGAAAGGCTTCGTTGAAGCTGATGCCGTGACCGGCATCAGCTCCTGCGTGGACATTGCGGGTATCCATCACGCCTTCACTTTGTTGGTCGGCCAGTTGTGGGTCTCGGTGGTGGCGTCGCGGCACCAGCGGTAGAAGGCATCGTAGAGCAGCATGCCGGCCTCGAGCTGCGCGAGGTCCTCATCAAACATCCGCGACAGCCCGAGCGAGGCTGCGAGCAGGCCCGGAGCCTCCGGAGCAAGATCGGGCCGCGCGGTGTCGGCGCCGCGCACCAGGGTCGCGAGCCGCTGCAAGGGCGGGGTCGAAAGCCCGAACTCCTCGACCATGACGTCGAAGGTGCAGAGCGCGCCACGGTGGCTCCAGAACACGTTCTCGATGTCGAAGGGCGCGGCACTGAAGCGCTCGCCGACGCCGACGACTTCGGACGGCGCGACGTACAGGAACACCGCATTGGGATCGACGAAGCGGCGGATCAGCCAGGGGCAGGCGATGCGATCGACCTTCGGCCGTGCCCGCGTTACCCAGACGGTGCGACCCCTGGCATCCCGCTTCGGCAACTTGCTGGTGTCGACAAGCGGCAGTTTTGCCGCTTTCCAGCCCTCAAAGCCGCCCTCCAGCGTCTCTGCCTTGACGCCGAGTTGCCGGAGCCAGGCCGCCGTGCCTTGCGCGAGCTTTTCGCCGCGCAGGCAGGAGACGATGACCGAATGGCCGGCGAACTCGTTGCCCCAATCCGGAACCTTGTCGTGGCTGAGCTTGATGGAGCCCGGGATCAGCCGCCGGTCGGCGGCATAGTCCTCCTCGGTTCGAACGTCGATCAGGGCAGGAGCATTCGCCGTGCCGATCAGCCGCGCCAATTTGTCAGAAGATATCGTCGTGAAAGTAGACATGATGCGTCCTCGTAAAGAGTGAACGGGACGCGATACTTGGGCATGTCGCCTCGTGGGGAGATCGCTCAAATCCCCATGCCTCGCATTACAGCGAAACTGCGAGTGACTGTCAATCGCGGGTTTGACCGGCAATCGGCCTTAGAAAGTTCTGCTGCCGGAGCCTATATTCCCGGCAAATGGATTCCTTCTCGGAGATATGTCCGATGCACTCACATTCCATCGAGCAATGGACGCACGAGCATGCGTTCCTCGGCGAAAAGCATGACGAGAACGAGCGGCGCACCTGGTTCGTGGTGGCGCTGACGCTCATCATGATGGTCGGCGAGATCGTCGCCGGCTCGCTGTTCGGCTCGATGGCGCTGCTCGCCGACGGCTGGCACATGGGAACGCATGCGGCGGCGCTCGGGATCGCGGCGTTCGCCTATCTCTTCGCGCGCCAGCACGTTGGCAACGCGCATTTCACGTTCGGCACCGGCAAGTTCGGCGATCTCGCCGCCTTTTCCAGCGCGATCATCCTGGGGCTGATCGCGGTCCAGATCGCCTATGAGAGCGTGCTGCGGCTGGTCTCGCCGGTGCCGATCGTCTATGGCGAGGCGATCGCGGTGGCGGTGCTCGGCCTCTGCGTCAATCTCGTCAGCGCGTGGCTGCTGCGCGACAGCCATGAGCATCACCATCACGGCCATGCGCATGATGACGACGATCACGACCATGATCATCATCATCATCACCATCATCATGACCACAATCTCCGCGCCGCCTACGTCCATGTCATGGCGGATGCGGCGACCTCGGTGCTCGCGATCGGCGCGCTCGTCGTCGCCATGTACTCGGGTTGGGCGTGGGCCGATCCGGCCGTCGGCTTGATCGGCAGCGTGGTGATTGCGAGCTGGGCGTTCGGCCTGATCAAAGCCTCGGGCGCGGTGCTGCTCGACGTCAGGGCCGACGAGAAGCTGGAAAGGGTCATCCGCGCGCGCATGGAGGTGGGCGAGGACCGCGTCACCGACCTGCATCTCTGGCAAGTCGGCCCAGGCCACCGTGCCGTGCTGGTCTCGCTCGTCTCAGACCAGCCCAAGCAGCCGGTCGTCTACAAGAAACGGCTCGCGGGACTGAAGGGCCTCAGCCATGTCACCGTCGAGGTGGAAACCTGCCCACATTGACGTGTTCGGGCGGGCGGGAATTCCCTGGCGTGGTCGGGGTTTTCTGAGCGGTCACGGATGCGTCGCCAGCGCGTCGCCTCCGAAAAATGAGGAACCAGAATGATGCTCCGGATCAGCTTCGCTCTTGCCGCCATCGCGTTCGCCTTGCTTACCCAAACCGCCTCGGCCCAGTCGGAAAAGCCCGGTGTCGAAAGGCTCTACATCCTCAATTGCGGGGAGGGGGCCACCAGTGACGTGTCGCGCTGGACGCCCGGCATGAATGAGGGCAAGCCGATGGAGTTCGTCGATAGTTGCTACCTCATCAAGCACAGCCAGGGCTGGTTCCTCTGGGATACTGGCGTTCCGGATGCGGTTGCATCGATGCCCAATGGCCTCGTTCCCTCCGACCCAAAGGCGACGGTCTGGCGCCGGCCGAAGACGCTTCTCGCGCAACTCGAACAGCTCGGCCTCAAACCGAGCGACATCAAATGGATGGCGGTGTCGCACACCCATTCCGACCACACCGGCAACGTCGAGATGTTTCCGCAGGCCGTCCTTCATGTTCAGAGGGCTGAATATGAGTGGCCCGGCCCCAACAACGAGCCGCGCTTCAAGCCGTCACATCCCGTCGTGTTGCTCGACGGCGACAAGGACGTGTTCGGCGACGGCAGCCTGACCATTCTCGCAACGCCCGGCCATACCCCGGGCCACCAGTCGTTGCTGGTGAAACTGCCGAAAACCGGCGCGGTAGTGCTGTCCGGCGACGCCGTGCACTTCAAAAGCAACTGGGACAACCGCGTGGTGCCCAGCATGAATACCAGCAAGGACCAGACGCTTGCTTCGATGCAGAAGATCGCCGACGTGCTTGCCAAGGAGAAGGCGCAGCTCTGGATCAACCACGACAAGGCGCAGCGAGATAGCCTGAAGATCGCGCCGGAGTTTTACGACTGAAGTCGCCCTGGCAGCGGATGAGGCTGCTGCCACCATGCTGTCAGCAGGCCGCTGCTAACAGTCCGCCAAACTGGCTTCGCGATGGGAGTGAGCAGGCTTGGGCGAATGGGCGGGCGTTGCGATCGCGCTTCTGTCCAGCAGCATCGGCGGCACCGCGGCGGCGATCACGCGCTACCTCGTCGGTGGTGCAGATCCGATCCTGCTCGCGATCCTGCGCTGGGGAATCGGATTTGTCTGCCTGCTGCCGGTTGCGCTGCTGTTGCGCGTGCGCTGGCCGATGGGGCGCGACCTGCCGGCGGTTCTGCTGCTCGGCCTCAGCTTCTTCGGCCTGTTCTTCATCCTCTACAACATCGCGATCTCCTACACGACCGCGGCGCGGGCTAGCCTTGCGCTTGCAACGCTTCCGCTTCACACCATGGTGGTCGGCGCGCTCCTTGGCCTCGAGCGCCTGACGGCGCGCAAGGCGCTCGGCGTCGGCGTTGCCGTGCTTGGCGTCGTGGCCGCGCTCGCGACGGGCCTGGCGCAAAGCCCGCCCGGAGCCTGGCGCGGCGAGTTGATCATGACGGCGGCCGTGTTCTGCATGGCCTTCTACAACGTGTGGTCCCGCCCGTTGATGCAGCGCTCGAGCGCGCTCGGCTTCCTGACGGTCGGGATGGGGGCAGGGGCTGTCGCCCTGGTGTTGGTCGGCCTCTTGCGCGGCAGCTTCGCAGCGCTCGATCATTTCACGACCGCGCAGTGGATCGCCGGCGTCTATCTCGGCATCGGCGGCGGAGCACTCGCTTTCATCCTCTGGGTCCGGGCGCTCGCGCTCGCTACGCCGACCCGTGTCGCCAACACGATGACGGTCAACCCGATCGCCGCGGCGGTGCTCGCGGCGCTCCTGATCGGCGAGCCGGTCACCCCCAATCTTCTGATCGGCCTCGTGGCGGTGTTTGCCGGCATCTGGATCGCGACTGGTGAGGCGAAGCCGGCCTGATCAGCGCTTGATCAGCGCTCGATCAGTTCCTGGGCGCCGTCACGGGCGGCGGTCCGTCCTCCGGCGCCTTCTTCGGCTTCAGGCTGCCGGCATAGAACGACAGCAGGAACACCAGCACCACGGCGGCGAGATAGACGCCATAGGCCTGCGGCGGCGTGGTCGCCCATCGCGAGAGACGCTTGAATGTGCCTGAGGGCTCGGTGTCGTCGGTCATGCCTTGCTTTTGCGCGAAAGCAGCCGCGAAGGGAAGGGGCCTCAAGAGGACCGGCGTTCGGGGTGGATCAGGAACAGTGCCGCGAGCGCAGTGAGGCTCAGCGCCGAGGACACGATCAGGACCTTGCTGCCCATGACGTCGATCAAAAGGCCGAAGGCGAGCGGGGCCACCGCCTGAGCCATGCGCGCCGGCGCGCCGATGATACCGAGCCGGTAGCCGTAATTCTTCGGCCCGAAGATCGCGAGCGGCAGGGTGCCGCGCGCGATGGTCAGAACGCCGTTGCCCGAGCCGTGGAGAAGCGCAAAGGCGATCGCGCCGGCTGCGCCGAAGATGGCGATCACGGCGGCTCCAATCGGATGGGTGATGCAGGCAAGCCGCGTCGACCACAGCGGATGAAAGCGGCTCAGAAAGCTTGCCTCGAGAACCCGCGCGCCGACCTGCGCCGGCCCGATCAAGGCGCCCGCGGCAATTGCCTCGACGGGGGTCGCGCCGGTGGCCTCGAGGATACGCGGGAAATGCACCGCCATCGCGCCGGTGACGGTCCAGGCCGCGGCGAAGACGAGGGCCAGAAGGATCATGGTGCGGTCGAGCGGGATATGCGGCTTGACGGCCCTCGTCGCCGCCTCCTTGGCGCCCTTCACCTTCGGCAGCATCAGCAGGTTGAGCGGCAGGCCGATCAGGATGTGGGCGGCCGCCCAGGCAAAGCAGGTGTTGCGCCATCCGATATGCGCAAGGCCCCAGGCCGTCAGCGGCCAGCCGACGGTCGAGGCAAATCCCGCCATCAGCGTGATGCCGGTGATCGAGCCGCGCGCCTCGGTGCCGTAGATGCGTCCGAGCGCGGCGAAGGCAGCGTCATAGAGTCCGAGCGCCATACCGATGCCGAGCACGAGCCAGGCGATTGCCATCATCGGCACCGAGGTCGAGAAGCCGAGCAGCACGAGGCCGCCCGCAATCGTCAGGTTCGAGGCCGACAGCACCTGCCGTCCGCCGACGAGATCGATCCGCCGCCCGATGCGCGGGCCGAGCATGGCCGAGATCACCAGCGAGGCGGAGAAGGCGCCAAAGATCCAGTTGGAGGAGACGCCGAGATCGCGCCCGATCGGATCGGCGAGGATGGCAGGCAGGTAATAGCTCGAAGCCCAGGCCAGGGTCTGTGTGGTGCCGAGCGCCAGAATGACCGGAAGCTGTCGCTGGCTCATGTGCTTGCGTTGATCTCAGCGTTTCTCGTCGTCGCCGGCATCGGTAACATCAATCCGCTTTTGCCTCCGCGGCGCGGGCGGCGTCAACACCGCCGAGGGCATATTCGATCTGCGGCATGCGGGATGCTGCGCGAGGTGAGGCCCGCCTTTCGTCCGTCACGAAGGTGCGGCTATAATGCCCCATGGAATTGACCTCCCGCCTCGAACTGATCAACTGGCTGACCGTCCAGGGGCTCACCGGACTGCCCGAGATCGAGATGCTGCGCGGCTTCTGCGAGCGCTGCCGCGGCGAAGGGATCGAGCTGTCGCGCGGGCTCGTCGTCATCGACACGCTGCACCCGATCTATGAGGGGCGCGCCTTCCGTTGGAGCGATGTGCCGTCCAATGAGAGCGACGTCTTCGAGTATGGATCGACGGCTGAGGGCGATCCGGCCAAGAACTGGCGCCGTTCGGTATTCTATCATCTGCTCGAGCACGGCGAGGACGAGATGCAGCTCGATCTCGCGGACGCCGCATCGCTCGACTTCTCGCAAATTGGCGAGCTCGCGGAAAAAGGCCACCGGCATATCCTCGCCTTCGTGCATCGCTTCGGTGAGTCCGGCGCGCTCGGCCAGATGGACTGCCTGTATTCCTACTGGACGACGCGGCGGCCCGAGGGCTTTGCCGAGAGCGAGCTCGCGGCGCTGCGCGATCTCGTGCCGGTGCTGGGGCTCACGGTCAAATCCGCCCAGCAGGTCGATATCGTGCGCACGCTTGGGCGCGTCTATCTCGGCCGTGATGCTTCCGAGCAGGTGCTGCGCGGGCGCATCTCGCGCGGTGTCACCGAGCGCATCAACGCCGTGCTCTGGTATTCGGACTTGCGCGGCTCGACCGGGATCAGCGAGAGCATCGGACCCGACGAGATCATTCCGTTCCTCAACGACTACGCACAGGCCGTGATCGATGCGATCTACGAAGCCGGCGGCGACGTGCTGAAGCTGATCGGCGACGGCGTCCTCGCGATGTTCACCGGCGAGGACATGGCGGGTGCCCGCCGCGCGGCGCTGCGGGCCGAGCATCTATTCCGCAAGAACATCGTGGCGCTGAATGCGAAGCGGGCCGCCGACGGCCGCCCGACCACCTCGGCCTATATTGGCTTGCATGTCGGCGAGGTGTTCTACGGCAATATCGGCAGCGAGGACCGGCTCGATTTCACGGTTGTCGGGCCAACGGTCAACGAGGTCAGCCGCATCGCCTCGATGAGCCGCTCGGTCGATCGCGAGCTGCTCGCATCGGCTGAGTTTTACGCGGGACTCGATGCGGCGGGTCGCCGCTATCTCGTCTCGACCGGCCGCTACGCGTTGCGTGGCATCGGCCGCGCGCAGGATCTCTATACGCTCGACCCGGACATCGACACGAACGAGCCGGTGACGGGCAGCTACGAGCGGTATCTGGCGGGTTAGGGGCCGTCCGCGGGGAACGAGGCGTTCGGTGTTTTCGTCCGATCCTTTGCGGGCCATTGTTCGGAAAGCGGCGGCATCGAAGTCTCCTTGCCGGTGCTGCGCTCAACGGTGATCGCATAGACGGTAATGAGATCGAGCCGCGGAAAGAATCCCTTGGGGCGCGTTGTTTCCGGCTTGCCGTATTTGACCATCAACGCCTCGCAGAACCGCTGCTTGACGTCCCTGTCGTCTACGACCCTGATACGGCCGAACAGGCATATGCTTCGATAGGCGAGACCGGAATCGCATTCAAAGCGGCCATAGTCGAAGACACCGTCGTGCTCATCAATCTCGAAGCAGACGCGCCGGTCCCGCTCGATGTTGGTGCGCAGATGTCCTCTGGCACCTGTCGTGTGCAGATACACCTCGTTGTCGATCCAGAGATAGAGCAGCGGGATGCAGTAGGGGAAACCGTCCTCGCTGACTGTCGCGAGACGGCCACTATAACCTTGTGCCAGCATCTCCAGCATCCGCTCGTGCGACATGGCGCGGTCTGCGCGACGGATCTGCGGTGAGCTCATGGTTGGGGACACTCCGTGCCATCGTTCGAATGAACGGGAATTTCCTCGTTATCCGAAATTGGATAGGATATTTTGTGGTCTTATGGAAAGATCCACTTGGTCTCGTCGAGGCATACCACCTGCGGTGCACAGTTGGGGAAGGACACGTGAAGAGCCGGCAAAGCTGGGCAGAGCTTTATGCGTTCGAGGTGGATCGCGCGGCAGATACGCCCGTATTCCGCCAGATTTATCTGCGGCTGCGATCGGCGATCTTGTCGGGAGCGCTCCGTCCCGCGACCAAGCTGCCCTCGACACGCGAGCTCGCAACGCAACTAAGCGTTTCGCGCTCCGCAATCGTCTCGGCTTTCGAGCAGCTTCTTGCCGAGGGCTATGCCGTCGGCAAGAGAGGCGCCGGGACCTACGTTGCCTTCGATCTTCCTGAACCGTTCGCGGCCTTTCAGGGCCGAAGGGTGCGGCCTGCATCGGCCGTCGCCACCTTCGCGGAGCTTGGCGATTTCGTCGACGTGACGGCGCGAGACGATGAACGTCCCTTCAACCTGGGGCGGACCTTGCTGGACGCGCGTAGCGCCGAATTGTGGCGCAAGCTCACCGCGCGCACGCTGCGCTCGTTTGAGCGGCATCATCTCGGCTATGGCGATCCACGCGGCTTGCCGGAACTGCGCAAGTCGCTCTGCGATTATCTTGAGGCCGCCCGCGGAGTGCGCTGCGAGCCGGACCGGATCGTGCTCACTGCAGGCACGCAACAAGCCGTGGACATCGTGGCCCGCATCATGCCGGGGCCGGACAAGGAGGTCTGGATCGAAGATCCCGGCTACAGCTTGACCCGTCTTGCGCTGGTCGCGGCAGGCGCGAAGGTTTGTCCCATCCCGGTTGATCAGCACGGCCTGAACGTCGCCGAGGGCATTCGTCGCGCGCCCAAAGCACGCGCGGTGTTCATAACGGCCTCGCATCAGTTTCCCAGGGGCGTGCCGCTGTCGATGGCACGCCGCCTCGAACTGCTTGGCTGGGCCCGAGAGTCGGGCGCCTGGATCTTCGAGGACGACTACGCCAGCGAATTCCGCTACGGCGGCCGGCCACTCGCCTCGCTTCAGGGCCTCGATGAGGCCGGGCGCGTGATTTACGTCGGAACTCTCAACAAGGCGCTCTTCCCGGGACTTCGGCTCGGCTACGCAGTCGTGCCGGATTCACTCATGCGGAACTTCGTCGCCGCGCGCTATCTGATGGACCGCCAGCCGTCGAGCCTCTGCCAGACGGTCGTCGCCGCCTTCATGGAGGAGGGTCATTTTGCGGCTCACATCCGCAGAATGCGGGAGGTGTACCGCCTTCAGCGAGATGCGCTCGTCGCGGCTCTCAGGCGCCGGCTGGCCGACCACCTGAGCGTCGAACCACCGGACCAGGGGATGCATCTGGTCGCCTACACGCGACCGGGAGTGTCGGACGTGACGATCGAACGGCAGGCGCGCGAGCACGGCGTCGTCGTTCGCGCGATGAGCCGCCTCTACGTTGAGGCGCCGGCGCAATCGGCGCTGATGCTGGGCTTCAGCGGTTATCCGCGCCACATCATTGCGCCGGCGATTGCGCGTCTGGCGCGAGCCTTCTATCGATAAACGAGTAACCGTCTTCCGCCCGGGCCCGATCAGCAAGCGCGCGGCACGGCACCGTCCTGGACCATCTCCGGCTGCCGGTCCAGCGCGACCGCCGGCGAGAGCCAGATCACCAGCGCCTGCACCGCGAAGATCGCGGCTGCGAGATAGAGGCACGCCTCCGCGCCATAAAATCCGCCGACCATCGCACCCAGCGCCGAGCCGAGCGGGCGTGCGCCGTAGCTCATGATGTTGATGGCGGAGACACGGCCGAGCAGGCGCGGCGGCGTCACCGATTGGCGCAGCGTCGTGGTCGAGATCACCCAGAGGATCGGGCCGACGCCGAGCAGAAAGAAGCTCAACGCCGCCAGCCATGCCGCGGGTACCAGCACCGTCAGCGCCATCACGAGGGCTGCAACGAACCCGGTTACCGGTCCAAGTCCGACCACCGTGCCGAAGGCGAGGCGCCGCATCACTCGCGTCGCGACCAATGCGCCGATCACCATGCCGACTCCATACATCGCGAGCACCACACCGACGCCGGTCGCGGACAGGCCGAGGTGGCGCACCGCGTAGGGAACGAACACCGCAAGCTGGAGGAACCAGCCTGTGTTGAAGATGAACTGGGTGACGAACACCGGACGCAGCAGCGGGTGATGGAAGACGAAGGCAGCGCCCTCGCGGATCTCCTGGAACGGGTGCCGTCGCGGCAGATTTGCGCGCGCTGGCTCGTAGAGGCCGGCGAGCAGCACGACGGCGATCGCAGAAAGAGCGGCGGCAAAGCCGAAGGCCGGGCTGGCGCCAAGCCAGCCGACCAGCGCGCCGCCGAGTGCGGGACCGCTCGCAAACGCGATGGTGCGCGCAAGCTCAATTCGCGCATTCGCGGCAGGCAGCAGTTCCGGTCCGACCAGCGAGGGCACCAGCGCGGGCGCCGCCACGCTGTAGACGACCGTGCCACAGACCGCGGCAAAGCCGAGCGCTGCGAGCAGCGGCAGGTTGAGTGCGCCGAGCACAATCAGGATCACGATGGCCGCGAGCGCCGCGGCCCGCAGCGCCTCGGCGCCGGCCATCAGCGCGCGCCGCGAGATGCGGTCGGCGAGCAGGCCCGCCGGAATCGCGAACAGCACGAATGGCAGGGTGAGAGCGGTCTGGAGCAGGCCGGTCTGGCCTTCGGCCACGCCCAGCGTCAGCACCGCGACGATGGGGGCGGCTGCCAGCGCGATTTGTTCCGCCGATTGCGCCGCGAGATTGGACCAGGCGAGGCGGTTGAACGTGTCCGGGAGGCGAGGGGTCGCTGACATCGGTCATTTCCTGAAAGTCGATCTGGAGGCCAGTATTCGTCCCGAAGGGCGGCCAAACCCACCCGCTTCCCGACAATCCCGGTCACGGCTCATCCCCGGGAACCATTCCGGCTAGATGCAGTTGCAAATGAGTTGCAATAAGAGCCGAGTTCGGTATTCTTCCTGTCCATGGATGCCCGATCACCCGATCTGACCCAGGACGCAGCAGGCTGGCGCACTGACGCGCCTACCATCAAGAGCCTTGCCGAGGTGAACGGCACCGTCGCGATCCCAGCCGCCGCGGCGTGGTGGCGCCGGCTCCTCGCCTTTGTCGGCCCCGGCTATCTCGTCTCGGTCGGCTACATGGATCCCGGCAACTGGGCGACCGACCTCGCCGGCGGGTCGAAGTTTGGCTACACGCTGCTCTCGGTCATCCTGCTGTCGAACCTGATGGCGATCCTGCTCCAGTCGCTCGCCGCAAGGCTCGGCATCGTCACCGATCGCGATCTCGCGCAGGCCTGCCGCGCGACCTACTCGCCGGCGGTGAACTGGCTGCTGTGGCTGGCCTGCGAGGCGGCGATCATCGCCTGCGATCTTGCCGAGGTGATCGGCACGGCCATCGCTCTCAAGCTGCTGTTCGGCATTCCCCTGATCGGCGGCGCGCTGATCGCTGCGCTCGATGCTTTCCTCCTGCTGCTTCTGATGAACCGCGGCTTTCGTTTCCTCGAGGCCTTCGTGATGGCGCTGCTCGTCGTGATCGCGGTCTGCTTTGCGATCCAGATCGCCGCGGCGGCGCCGCCGGTAGCAGAGGTGATCCGCGGATTTGCGCCGCGGACGGAGATATTCACCAATCCCGAGATGCTCTATATCGCGATCGGCATCATCGGTGCCACCGTGATGCCGCATAATCTCTATCTGCACTCCTCGATCGTGCAGACCCGCGCCTATGAGCGGACCGACGAAGGCCGGCGCGAGGCGATCACATGGGCGACGACCGACTCCACGGTGGCGCTGATGCTGGCGCTTTTCATCAACGCCGCGATCCTGGTGGTCGCTGCCGCGACCTTCCACAAAAGCGGCCATTCCGACGTCGCCGAGATCAGCCAGGCCTTCGAGCTGCTGTCGCCGCTGCTTGGACTTGGCATCGCCTCGACCTTGTTCGCGGTGGCGCTGCTCGCCTCCGGCCTCAACTCCACTGTGACCGCGACGCTCGCCGGCCAGATCGTGATGGAAGGCTTTCTCGACTTGCGCCTGCCAAGCTGGGCGCGCCGGCTGCTCACGCGCGGCATCGCGATCGTTCCGGTGATCGTCGTCACCGCACTCTACGGCGAGCAGCGCACCGGGCAGCTCCTGGTGTTCAGCCAGGTCGTGCTGTCCATGCAGCTTCCCTTCGCGGTCGTTCCGCTGGTGCGCTTTGTCTCTGACCGACGCAAGATGGGCAAGTTCGCGATTTCCCGCAGCGTCGCCGCGATTGCCTGGATCGTGGCAGGCGCCATCGTCGCTCTCAATCTTAAGTTGCTATTCGATACGCTGTTCGGGTGAAGGCGGGGCATACTCCCCCGGAAGATCAGCCGGTGCGGAAACCCGGGGATACCGTCGCCCGCGCGAAAGAGCCCTCAAAAGGCGAGAAACCGGAACGTATTCGGCCATTAGACGGAATAATTGAGCTTGGTTCGCGACCAGATCCCTGGGCCCCGGGCTTTTACGGATTCGTTCTTTTCAATTTTGGCGAGGCGCGTATAATGAATTCAATTTTTGATAGGGGCATATAATGGCGTTGGTTTTTTCAAGATGGTTTTCATCCGCCGCGGAATGATGCGCTGAGATGAGCGTGTCAAGCGCGCTTCATCAGACACATGTTCGTCGGCAACGCGCAACTTCATCGGCGCAGGACCTTTGGTTTGAATCCATTTGTTTGATTCAGACGGCTCGGGGGCAAGATTGGCCTCGCGCCTCATAGGGCAGGACACAAATTTATTCGTTTGCATGAGGTGCCGGCATTTTTGAAATTGGCACCTGCCTAGCATGGATATGCCGCGCGAAGCGCATATCGACGTCTTGATTGTTACCGGCGGGAAGACTTTTCGCCACGTTGGTCAGGCTTCCCGCCACTCTATTTGCGCGCAGGTTCACGTCCTCAAGAGACGATGATCATGCGGATGAGCGTCGGTTATTCGTTGAAGCCATTGATGAGTGCGTAGTGCCGTGACCAAGTGTCCTGCTTGCTCCGCTCGAGTTGAACTTGAGCACCGATTCTGCTCGCAATGCGGCGCCGGCCTCAACCGTGCCGCCGACAAGTCTTCCGGGCCCTCAACCTCAGGCGCAACGGAGCGCGAGGCGCGATCCGCCGCGCAACATCCCAGCGCGCGGGCGCAACTGCTGACCGAGAACAAGCAGGTGAGCGTGCTGTTCGTCGACGTCTGCGACTCGACCTCGTTGTTGCAGCACGCGGACCCCGAGGAATCCCGGAACTACCTCGGCAGGACGCTCGACCTGCTTGCTGACGCGGTCGAAACCTTTGGAGGCACGGTCAGCCAATTGCTTGGAGACGGCCTCGTTGCATTGTTCGGCGCGCCCCGGGCACAGGAAGATCACGCCTTGCGAGCCTGCATGGCCGCTCTGAAGATGCAGAGGGCGACCATTCCCGGCCACGAAGCGCAAGGCGTCGCCAGCCCGACGCTGCGCATCGGTATCAACTCCGGTGAGGTCCTGGTCGGTATCGTCGGACAGTACCAGTGGTCGCATTACGGTGCGGACGGCCAGACGATCCACATCGCATCGCGGCTGGAGAAGCTGTCGCCGCCGGGCGGCATCTTGATCAGCGCGGCGACGCAGCGCCTGGTCGCGCAGCAGATCGACACACGGCCGGTCGGAATAAGGCCCGTGCGCGGATTGGCCGCCCCGATCGAACTTCATGAAGTCGTGGTCGAGACCGAAAGCTCGGCGGCCGCGCCGTTGACGCGAAAGCAGCGCTGGGCGCCGATGGTCGGACGTCAGGAATTGCTGACGGTGCTGGCGAGCGAGCTCGAAACGGCCATGACGGGGACCATGCGGACCGTTGGGCTGCGCGGTGATGCCGGCATCGGAAAGTCCCGCCTGATCGGCGATTGGACAGCCGCTCTCGCAGGCCACGGTGTGAACCTGTGCGTCGCGCAGGCGAGAGGCTATGCGAGTACGAGAGCCTACAACACTGCGGCTGACCTGATCGCAAGTCTGTTGGAGTTGCCTCGCACGAGCGCGACCGGCGTCAAGCAGACCGCTGTGCAGGCCCTGCTCGCGAAATGGCCGGCAGAAGGCGCCGACCACCTCTCGGCTTTGAACGATCTGCTCGGGCTGGCTGCGCCGAACGAAGCTTGGCTGGCGCTGAATCCGGCGCAAAGGCGGCGCCGTATCGGCGAGGCGCTGCTGTGGCTCGTTCGCCAGCGCGTCCGGGCAGGTCCGTTCGTGCTGGTGCTCGAGGACGTGTTCCTGGCCGACCGGGACAGCCGGCGGCTGTTCGAGGCCTTGTTGCCGCGGCTCCAGGGGCTGCCGGTCCTGATCTGCGTCAGCTACCGTCCGGATTTCGAGCATCAATGGGGGCAGACGGCGTGGTTCGCCGAGCACGTGGTCGAGCCCCTGCGCGACGTGGAGATGCTTGCCCTCGCGCGGGCCTTGCTCGGCGATGATCCTTCGCTGCTTGAGGTGACCAGCGAGCTGGTTCGCCGTGCCGACGGTAATCCCTTCTTCATGGAGCAACTGGTCATCACGCTGATCGATGACGGATCGCTGGAGGGAACGCCGGGCGCCTATCGTTTGCAGCGGCACCGCGGTGAGTTGCGGGTCCCGGGCTCAATCGCCGCCGTGATCGGGGCGCGGGTCGACAGGTTGCCGGCTGCTGCGAAGTCGGCCCTGGAGGCGGCGAGCGTTCTCGGCGATCCCATCACGCGAGAGCTGATCGCCGCCATGCAGGACGAAGACCTCGCGCGGACCGAGGAGTTGCTTGGTCTTTGCGTCTCGTCCGGCTTGCTGACGAGCCCCGATTCCACGGGGCGTCCGCTGGAGCAGCACGCATTCGTGTTCCGTCATGCGCTGGTCAGAGACGTCGTGCTCGGAGCGCTGACGCGCGCCCGCCTCAAGGCGCTGCATCGGCTCGCCTTCCTCGCCTTGCAGTCGCAGCCCGGTGCCGAGGACGCCGATGCCGCGCCAGCTCTGGCCCATCACGCCTTCAAGGGCGAGGAATGGGAGCATGCAGCAAGATACGGCGTGAAGTCGATGGCGCGGGCCATCTCGCGCTCGGCCAATCAGGAAGCCCTGCAACTGTTCGAAATGGGCATCGAGGCAGCTCGCCGCGCCGGCGGCACGCGGACTGCGCAGGGCCTTGAACTTGCGCTCCGGCTGGAAGCCATCGGCGCCATGATGGCGCTCGGGCAGATCGACGAGATCTTCAACAATATGGAGCGCGCCGAGGCCCTTGCCGCACAGTTGGACGACCAACCCGCGCGCGCGTCGGTTTCGACTCAGACTGCGGTGTTTCTGTGGATGCGCGGACGCTTCGAGCAAGGTCTGCGGTACGCCTCATCGGGCCTGGAAGCGGCCCGCCTTGCGCAGCGACGCCACATGGCGATGGCGGCGCATCAGGCGCGCCTCATGCATTTGCACGCTCTCGGGCGGTACTCGGAGGCGGACGTCGAAGGCCGTGTCCTGCTGGCCGACTATGCCTACGAACTCGCTGACCATCGTGTCCAGTCTGGATGGGCGGCGATTCCCATCATCAACCTCTATGCGTTCCATGCCAGCACGCTGTGGCGCCTCGGTGATTGCGAAGCCGGACATAGCGTCTGCGCGCTGGCCTACGAGATTCTCTCAAGCGCCGATCATCCATATTCGCGTCTGTTGGTTGACATTGCCCAGGGGCAAATCTGGATCGAGAAAGGAGAACTCGACCGGGCGGAAGCCTTGATGCGCAAAAGCGTGCAGCAATGCGCGACGCACAACGTGCCGACGATGCTGGCCCCCTGCACCGGCATTTTCGGGAATGCACTTGCGCGCAACGGCAAGGCTTCCGAAGCGGTGCCGCTGCTGGAAAAGGGTTTTGCCGACCGCATCCTCGATGCCTCCGGTCCTTACGGCAGGACCTTCATGCGGGTGGCCCTCGGCGTTGCCTATCGCAACTTTGGACGACTGGACGATGCCATCCGCGCCGGGCGCAAGGCAGTGGAGCAAGCAGGCGAAGAGTACGGGCACCGGACGGAAGCCCTTTACGAACTGGCCGTGACGCTGCGGCGCGCGGGCGACGAGCCAGCGGCCGAAGCGTGCTTCGCACAGACATCCGAGGCGGCGCGTCGTCTCGGCATGCCCTACTACCAGAAGCGCGCCGTTGCAGCGCTTGCAAAGCGACAAGAGGATTGGCACCCAGCATGAAACTCTCGATGTATGAACCCGATGCCTTGTCGCCGGGAGCCCGCAATCTCTCCTATGGCGCCTTTTGCTGGCTCAATCGTCACATCATCGTCCTGCGCGCGTTCGGCGCTTTGCTTAGGCGCTGGCCCTCGTTGGGCGGCAGCATGGTGGCCCGCGCCAGCGCAGTCAAAGGTGTGCTGACAAGAACGCGAAGCTTTTCCAACACCGCGCACGAGGCCAACATGGTCTCCGGGACCTATCTGATCGGCATGGATCCAGGTCCCACCTACGAAGCCGACAGGGATCTGGTCCATGAGCGCTTGGCCGCTCTGAAGGTTCCGGTCGACTCTGATGCCGAGGCCCAGCGGCGGATCAATACTCTGAGCCAACCCGGAGCGGGCGCCTTCGATCTGATCGATGATTACCTGATGTGGGTCGTGTTTCATGCCATGCGGCCTCTGTTTGGAACGGCAACGGGCGCCGTGGTTGCGGGCTCGGCGACCGGAGCCGCGCAAGGCAATGTCGATCAAGGCCTGCAACGACAATATCTCCTGGAAATCCGATATGTCGCTGGGCAGCTCTTGGCCGGCAGCTTGGCGACATTAGGGGTTCGGCGGCGGGCGGAAACCTGTGGTGATGCGCTGCAGGCGCGGATCGGTCGCGTAACCGGCTCCGTCGGCACGGCGTGGGGTGTCACAAGCTCCACTGCGAACATTGAACGAAACGCGGTGGGCCTTGCCTGGATCTCGCATCCGGTCACGGTGCAGTCAGGCGCTCTTGCCGTGCAGGAGCTCCTGGGACGGCCGAAGGTCTACGAACAGCTAAGATCGCATGCCAAAAGTCTTGGCGCGTCCGTCTGGACCGACGCCAGTTTCCGCAACGTCGTGCGCGACCATGTGCTCGAGCTTATGCGCTTCCGTCCGATCTTTCCGCTGCTTGCGCGCGATGTGCCGCGGGATACCGAAGTCGAGACGGGCGCGCGGCGCAATGCCAAATGTCCAGGCGGCGGGAAGGTCTCGCTCTTGTCGATCGCTGCCCTCTTCGATTCAACCGCGGTTCCTGACGCCGGCAAGTTTTGCCCGCATCGCAATTGGGGCAACGAACATGCCTTGCGGTATCTGATGTTCGGATATGGCTACCGCCAATGTCCGGCCAGGGATTACGCAGTCGAGATCCTGACGAGCGCGCTGATCGGCTTGCTGACCCTGCCCGGGCTGCAGCTGGCGCGCGATGAAGGCAAGGCCATCGTGTACGACGGGCCGCTAATGGCGTGCATGCGCATGCGGATCGCGTAAGCAAGCGGAGAAGGACAGCCATGCTCGAGATTGTCCGGCAGCAGATGATCTGCATCGTTGCGCCAGGCTGGCCCGGCGGAGGCGAAATTTCAGAGCCCGTTTCCAGCGCGCTGAATGATCTGTTCAAGGACGCGGCGGTGGTGCACTTCGCATCGATCGGCCTCCTGCCGGCGATGGCCGATGCGGCGGATCAGCGGCCGTCGCTGATGCTCGAGCTTGCCGTCGAGGAGGGCCTCAGCCCGTACGACCTGTTGTATCGGCTCATCTACCATGCCGGCGGCGCGATGTGGTCGCTGTTCGGCAGCATGTATTTCCCAAATGTCGAAGAGCTGACAGATCAGCACAAGCAGCAATTGCTCGATCGGCTGATGGAGTGCCACAGCATCGCCGATGGCGCCTTCGTTGGCGCCCGCGACCGGTCGGTTCGGCAGATCCAGATGGAGGGGGATCTGCTCGAGCAGACGCGAAACGAAGCGCGGTCGCTGAAGCCGAAATACGGCAATGATCGCACCGCGTTCGCCCTGGCGCTGGCACGATGGGCATACACGAATCCTCGCTTCGAGTGGGCGGCCGAGCCTGCACCGCGATCCTATTGGCGCGGCAAGGGCGCAGGCATCGGCGCCAAGCTCAAGTATCCGGTGGGCGCGGTCGTTCTCTGGTTCGTCGCCGTCTGGGTGGTTGGCGCGCTGTCGAGGGGGTTGATGAGGTTCGACGTCTGGTTCTTCGGAGAACCGCATCCCATCATCCAGTCCATTCTCAACGCCGTAAGCAAGGTGAGCCAGGGGCTGCTGGAGGTGAGCGGGCGTGGTCTACTGGCGTTAGTTGCGCTGGTCTTGCTCGCGTGGCTGTTCCTGGTTGCGCTGCCGGCGCTGTTCCAGCCGTGGAGGCGCTGGCTGAAAAGCATTCAGCGTGAGCTCGAACGTCCGACAGAAACGATCTCATCGTTGGCCACCTATATCGCCGGCTGGCTTATCGGCGTGCCCCTCGTCGCGGCCGTCATTGCGGGCGCCCTTGCCTACACGTTCGCCCCGAACTGGCTCGCGGGCACGATCGAGCCCTGGATCCCGAATCTTCCCGGATGGCAGCTCATCGCCATTGCGATCTTTGCAATCATCGTGGTGCTCTGCATCGGCGCGTTGTTTTCCTGGATCAATCGCCGGTTCACGAAGCTGAGCGAAAGGTTCTTTCATCCACTCGAAGACGACGTTCCTCGCGCCCAGCAGATCCACCCGTCGATCGAGAGATGCGAGGCGCGAGAGGTCAACCGAATCCAGCACATGATCAGCCTGACGGACTTGCGCGGTCCGCAGGGGTGGAGCGCGTGGTGCATCCGGGTCGCCCTGCGCATCGTGACGTTCGCTGGACGCGTGTTTTTCACGGAGGGGCTGCTGGGAGATGCGCCAGGCATCCATTTCGGTCACTGGCACATCATCGACAATGGTCGCCGCTTCGTGTTCTGCTCCAATTATGACGGGAATTTCGGCGGCTACCTCGACGACTTCATCAATGGCGCTTCCAGCGGAACGACGCTGGCATGGCGGTGGACTGAGCTGAACCCACGCTCACCGGCGGCTGACGGTCAGCCCGGCATCACGCAGCCGCGCAGTTTCCCGCCGACGCGGTTTGTCATTTACCGCGGCGTGAAGTGTGAGCTGAAGTTCAAATCCTACGCGCGCGACAGCATGCTTCCGAACTTGTACCGCTTCGTGGCGTGCAACGCGACGATCGACGAGATCAATCTCGCCACCGGGCTGCGCGAGGCCCTGTTCGGCGAGCGCAACGAGAAAAACGACGACCTGATCATGAGGGCCATCGAAACATGAAGCACGCGCCGAATCTCTCTGAACAGAGTCACGACATCCAGGGCATGATGAGGAGTGGCTTCGGCTGGCTCACCACCAGCCGCTTCAGGTTGCTGACAATCCGCGACGATGACCTTGCCCGGGCTTGGCTGGCAGAGCTCCTCAAGACTGGCTTGGTCGTCAGTGCGAAGCACGTGGGCGACACGAAGAAGAACCCTGTCGATGCAGCCGTGGCGATCGGCTTTAGCTTTTCGGGACTTGCAAGACTCGGTTGCAAGGAGAGCAACGAGCATCCGTTCCCGACGCCGTTTCGCAGTGGCATGGGCAGCGAGTTGCGGGCCCAGCTTCTGAGAGACGGCGATCGGCAATGGCGGTGGGCAGATGTCGAAGGACCTGGCAGCGGCGAGACGGTGCATATTGTGCTGGCCGAATGGAGGAGGAAGGACCGAGCCTCGCGACTGCCCACGATTGATGAAAGCGCATTCTCGGTCATCGAGATCGGAGAGGACTCCGACTTTTTCGACGCAGACGGCAAATTGCACGAGCCATTTGGGTTTCGCGATGGTCTCGCACAACCGGTGATCCGCGGCCTCAGGGATGAGAGCGGAAAAGCGCTGAAGCGGACCAAGGAGGACGCCGGTGCTCTATACGAAGATCGCGTCGTTGAGCCGGGCGAATTCATCCTCGGCTATCGCAATGAGTACGACGAACTCACCTACTGTCCAAACGTGGAGGGATGGACGCACGCGAGCGGCAGCTTCACCCTGAACGGAAGCTACCTGGCCGTGCGTCAGATCAAGCAGAAAGTGGACGAGTTCAAGGCATTCGAGGATGCGAACAAAGGGTTCAAAGACCCCAACGGCATAACGATCGGTGAAAAGCTGATGGGGCGTCGGAGGAACGGCATGCCGCTATCATGGCAAGGCCAATCCGGATCGGATTCAGCCGCTGATGCCTTCCGTTATCGTGTCCAGGATGCAAACGGCTTCGTTTGCCCCAAGGGAGCTCATGTCCGTCGGGCCAACCCGCGCGATTCTTTGGGCGTCGATGTGCAATCGAGCATCAAGTCATCCAAGCTGCATCGGTTGCTTCGCCGTGGACGTCCCTATCGCGAGAAGTCGGGCAGCCAGGGCCTGTTCTTCATTGCGTGCAATGCGGATCTCGAGCGGCAATTCGAGTTCATCCACCAACGCTGGGTGCAAAACCCCCGGTTCGGGACTCTCGACAATCAGGACGATCCGATCGTGGGTTCGCAACAATGCCCGAAAACCTTCACCATTCCGGGCCTGCCGAGCGGCAGTGAAGTCTCTTTGGAGTATTTCACGCAGACCCTCGGAGGGGGCTACTTCTTCCTTCCCGGGCTCGCGGCGCTCGACTTTATCGTCCGCAATCGTGCCGGCGCCAGGTCGGCCCAATCACACCAGGCCGAAGTGTCCGCCATTTGAGGGACGAAGTTTTTCGGAAGCCCTAATCCTGCGGCTCTGAGGCCGTGTCACCTTGGGCGTCGATGCGCAGCCAGCCGGAGGGCGCGAGGCGCTGCTGCGGCAGGAAGCGCGCCTTGTAATCCATCTTCTTGGAGCCCTCGATCCAGTAGCCGAGATAGACGTAAGGCAGGCCCTGGCGCCGTGCGCGGGCGATGTGATCGAGGATCATGAAGGTGCCGAGCGAGCGGCCGACCTGGCTCGGCTCGAAGAAGGAATAGACCATCGACAGCCCGTCGCTGAGCACGTCGGTCAGCGCGACCGCCAAAAGCTCCTCGCCTCGGCCGGTGATGCCGCTGTCGGGACCGCGCTTGCGGTACTCGATGATGCGGGTTTCGACATGGCTGTCCTCGACCATCATGGCGTAGTCGAGCACGGTCATGTCGGCCATGCCGCCGTGGCGGTGGCGGGCGTCGAGATAGCCGCGGAACACCGAATACTGCTCCGAGGTCGGCACCGCGCTGCGCTGCTCGCCGATGATGTCGGCGTTGCGCGCCATCACCTTGCGGAAGTTGCGGGACGGCCGGAACTCGTTGGCGACCACCCGGACCGAGACGCAGGCGCGGCACTGGTCGCACGCGGGCCTATAGGCGATCGACTGGCTGCGGCGGAAGCCGCCGTGAGTCAGGAGATCGTTGAGGTCGCCGGCGCGGTCCCCCACGAGGTGCGTAAACACCTTGCGCTCATGCCGGCCCGGTAGGTACGGGCAGGGCGAGGGCGCCGTGAGGTAGAATTGGGGGGTGTCGCGCGAGTGCTGGGTCAAGGGACGTCGTGGGCCTCCGAAACGGGTATCAGCATCGCGCTACGGAGGCTCATGGTCAATCGGTCTGCTCACAATGTGGTTTAAGAGGCGCTCTAGTAGGTTCGCTAGTAGGTTCTCGCGGTCTGCGGGACGGGCGAGCGGACGGAGTTGTTGATGATGACCGTTCCCAGCACGATATCGTGCAGCAGGCGCCGTCGGCCGTTGAACAGGCCGACGAGGACCACGAGCGGCGTCAGGAACGAGATCGAGACCCAGAACAGCACCGCGTGCATGGCACCAAGCACGAAATAGCCGGGTGCCCCGTACCAGGTGCGCAACTCCAGATCCATCACCCGCATGCCGACCGTCGCGGAATACGGACCGCCGATACAGGCGCCGTAATAGACCACGGCCCAGATCACCGAGGCCGGCCAGGCTAGCCAGAACAGCGCCCAGCCGAGGCCGAGCGTGACGACGCCGAACACGGCGATGAAGATGTAGCCGAGGATCACCGGAACCGAGATCACGATAAGGTCGATCAGGAATGCGAACACCCGCCGCGTCGCCACGCCGTGGAACAACTCCGGCTGGAGATAGGGATCATAGGCATGCGGCGGAACCCCGCCGTCATTGCGCCAGGGACCCGAATTGGGACCCGAATTGCCCGAATTCGAATACGACATGGTCCGTCCTCCCGATCGGAAACACCCGTGGCAGCACATGGGATCGGGCCGTCCCCCTGCCAAGGCTGCGGGGATTAACAAGCGGAAATATTCCGGCGATTCGGGGGCGGTGATTTGGGCACTGTCATTCCGGGGCGATGCGCCAGCATCGAACCCGGAATCTCGAGATTCCGGGTTCGGTCCTGCGGACCGCCCCGGAATGACGGAAGTTGTATTAACTCTGCGCCTTGATCTTCTCCGCCGCCTTCGGCGCGAAATACGTCAGCACGCCGTCGGCGCCGGCGCGCTTGAAGGCGAGGAGGCTCTCCATCATCGCGCGCTCGCCGTCGAGCCAGCCGTTGCCGGCGGCTGCCGCGATCATCGCGTATTCGCCGGAGACCTGGTAGGCGAAGGTCGGCATCGCAAAAGTGTCCTTTACCCGCCGCACGACGTCGAGATAGGGCATGCCCGGCTTCACCATCACCATGTCGGCGCCTTCGGCGATGTCGAGCTCGACTTCGCGCAACGCCTCATCGGTGTTGGCGCTGTCCATCTGATAGGTGCGCTTGTCGCCGGTCAGCGTCTTGGCCGAGCCGATGGCGTCGCGGAACGGGCCGTAGAAGGCGGAGGCGTATTTCGCCGCATAGGCCATGATCTGCACGTCGAGCAGGCCGGCAAGGTCGAGCCCCTCGCGGATCGCGCCGACGCGGCCATCCATCATGTCGGAGGGCGCGATGATGTCGCAGCCGGCTTCCGCCTGCACCAGCGCCTGGCGCACGAGCACGGCGACCGTCTCGTCGTTCAAAATCCTGCCGTCGGCGATCAGGCCGTCATGGCCGTGGCTGGTGAAGGGATCGAGCGCGACGTCGCAGAGGATGCCGATGTCAGGGAATTCCTTCTTGATCGCGCGCACGGCCTGGCAGACGAGGTTATCCGGATTGGTCGCTTCCGAGCCATGCTCGTCGCGCAGCGAGGCTTCCGTGTAGGGAAACAGCGCAAGGCAGGGGATGGTCAGCTTCATCGCGCGCTCGGCCTCACGCACTGCCTGGTCGACGCTGAGCCTTTCGACGCCGGGCATCGAGGCAATCGCTTCGCGCTTGTTGCTGCCGTCGATCAGGAACAGCGGCCAGATCAGATCATCCGTGGTGAGCACGTTCTCGCGCACCAGGCGCCGCGCCCATTCGGCCTTGCGGTTGCGGCGGGGGCGGACGGTCAGATCCAGGGCCGGCGAGGCCGCCGCGCTTCCACGCGCCACCTCGCGCAATTCGATCGGACGTCCGTACTTGATCGCCATCGTAGGTATCTCCAGCGCGATGACTCATCATCGCGCTTAGTTGTTGTTTGAGCATGATCTTTTCGGAAAACCGCTGCACACTTTGCGCTAACGCGGCCCTCCGGGTCCGGATCATGAAGGAATGGAATTATTCTTATACCAGCTCGCATGGTTCCCGTCACCGCGGCTTGACCTTGCGCAACCCGGGAGCAGACCGATTGATTTTGCCTGGCGAAGCGGCCAGAAGGGGAGCCATGTCCGAGATATCAACCCGCGATGCCGGCCGCGACAGCGCCAGGGACAACACCAGAGATAGCGCCAGTGCGATGTCGGTGGCCGCGCTGTCGTCCGAGCGGCCGGAGTCCGACGAGAACGTCTGGACGCGGCGGCTCGTGCTGTTCCTGCGCGTGATGGCGCTGCTCTCGATCCTCAAGGGTCTCTACCACTGGGCGCAGGTCACCGGCTTCGTCGGCGGCGAGGACGATGCGTTCGAGAACCAGTCGATGGCCTGGCAGGCTGCAACCGTCTACTTCGCCGTGATCGAGCTCGTCGCCGCCGTCGGCCTCTGGCTCGCCACGCCCTGGGGCGCGGTCGTATGGCTCACGACGGTGGTGTCGATGGCGGTGATCGAACTGATGTTCCCCGGCATCTATGGCGGCAGTCTCATCGTGGTTGCCGTCGAAGCTTTCATGCTCGCCGCCTATCTCGCGCTCGCCTGGATGGCCGCGCGCGAGCGCCCGCCATAGCAAACCGCAATTCTGATTTTGCGCAGTGCACCCACGATGTGGTGCGAGACCCATTTTCCACGATTGTCGGTCCGGGCGGCACTGCGCAGCAGCATTGCACGCTGCGGCGCGTCAGAGTGTGTTTTCGCGCATCGATGGTTGATCGATGGTTGCTTCAAATTTGCGGCAAGTTTTCGAAGATCCCGCGTGATCCGCCACAGCTCTTACGCTCCCGTTTCGAAACAGGGCAAGGCTGTTCTGGAATGCGACAAGTGGTGCGGACGGAGGGTGAACAGGACCTTGCCACCGTCAACAGAGGGTTGCGAAAAGTCCTTGTTGCACAGGCTTAATCCGCGATTCACTGTCTTAAATTCATGATCTCTTTATTCTCTTATTTAAGCTGATCTTCAAACGCCTCCCCTTAAGTTGCGGCTATCAGGCGGGACAAAAGTTTCGTCGAATAAGTGTCGACAAAAACGACAACAGGGGAAGTGTCATGATGAAAGCCGTCGCAACTGCGGCAGATACCGCAGAGCGCGTCGCCGGCCAGCAGGGCTCGGTGCAGTCGCTCTATCTGGAAGCTTTGACTCTGGTGGAGCGGCTGCATCGCCGCCTGCTCGACGTTATCAAGGATGAATTCGATCGTCGCGGCCGCGCCGACATCAACTCGGTGCAGGCGCTGCTCCTCTACAACATCGGCGACAAGGAGCTGACCGCAGGTGAGCTGCGCACGCGCGGCTATTATCTCGGCTCCAACGTCTCCTACAACCTGAAGAAGCTCGTCGAGCTCGGCTTCCTCGATCATCAGCGCTCGCGCGTTGATCGCCGCTCGGTGCGCATTCGCCTGACCCCGCAGGGCCAGGAAGTTCGCCGCATCGTCGACGCGCTCTACCAGAAGCACGTCAAGACGGTGGAGCAGGTCGGCGGCATCTCGGGCGAGGAGTTCTCCACACTGAACAAGTCGCTGCACCGCCTCGAGCGGTTCTGGACCGACCAGATCCTGTATCGGCTCTGAGTTTTTCGGAGGGGCAAAAGCCGGCCCCAAACAAGACCGGCGCGCCTCTCGAACGTGCCTGAACTTCCCCAATCGCGCCGGCCCGGCTTTGCCCGGACCGGTGCGTTTTGCGTTTTTGCATCTGCGAAAAAAAGCAGCGCCTTTGCGGAACTAGCCGTTGGCTCGCGGCTTATCCCCTTCGGATCGGAGGCATGCGATGCTGGTCGAGCGTGGACTACAGACTATGAACGTGGAGATTGTGAGCGAGGCGTATGCCATCGCCGCAAATTATCTGCGCAGAGCCGGCGCGCTCCCCGATACGCTCGTCACCGATGAGCGGCTGCTGAAGATCATCGTGCAGCTGTTCCAGCACGGCGAATTCAACAAGATCAGGCTTGCCAACAAGGCGATCGTCAAATTCGAGGCCGCCTTCGAGGCGGAAGCGCGTGCCTGACAGCATTCCCCAAAATTCAGATCAAACAGAGGATGCCATGGAAGCCGCCATCGACCGCATCATGAAGACCTATGACCTCTTGGCCAACCGCACCGCTGCGGCCAGCGACGAGGCGAGGGCCAAGGTGACGAACTACCTCAATACGCTGGTTGAGGCGGGCGAGAAGGACACTCATCGGTTGACGGTCTGCGGCCTGACCTATCTGCGTGAGCTCGACGGCAGCATCGACCCGGTGAAGGCGGGTTACACCGGTTTGTGAGGAGAGGCGGCCAAACCAGCAATCAGACCGAAACGGGTTGCATGCGCGGCCGGCCTTCCAGCGCGGTCGAGCAGGCGGCTGCCCCGGCCAGCCCATCGAACCGCCCGGACGTCATCGGCGACCAACGACGGCAACGCAACGACAGAGAGCCGAGATCGCTTGATGCCACTCCGCCAAATCCAGATGTTCCAAAAGGAAATCCTGAAGGGGCAGATCGCCCCGCCCGACCTGCGGGCTCTGCTCGAAATCGCCGCGCACGCCGGCAAGGACGACATCGATCCGATCTGTGAGGCGCTGCGCTATTCGCTGCTGGTCCCCGGGCGCGACTATCCTTTGCTGACCGGCTCCTACCTCAACGACAGCGATCGGCAAAATCCCCGCATCATGGCAAATGTCGCGGCCATTGATGAGCTGATCGCGCTCATCACTTTCGTCGCGACGAGCGACGATGGGGACATGATCGGCTACTGGCACGGCCCTGAACGGACGCCGATCGAGACGGCGTTGATCGTCAAACTCGATACCGAAGGCCAGTTCGACCTGATGCAGGGACGTAACTTGGCTGAGGCCATGCTCGGCGACAACACCTTTTCCGATCCGGAGGGCTTTGCGACCGGGCGGCGCTGGCTCGCCGACTGCGGCATCACGGTTGATGCCACGGATTGGCGCGAATTGGCCACCCCCGAATGTGCGGTGCAGCCAAGCGCGCTGCATCGGACGCTCTGCAACGAGAGGCGGATCGCGGCTGGGTTGCAACCCATCGGCTAGCCGGCCGGAGTAGGGTGTGATGCCGCGGTGAAAGGGTAGGGCAGGCATGCCCCCCAGTTGCCGGGCTGGTATCCCACCACATCTGGCATAATTATCGCCCCCGACCCGCAAAAGCTTGGCCGGGGCGGGCCGATGTGGTAGATCGCGCCTGCTTCCAACCGCCACACAAGACCGACCGTAGCCCGCCAAAAAGGCTGCGGCGGTGGAGATATTCGCCGATGACTTCCGCAAAAACCGCTTCCGCGCCCGATTCGTTTTTCACGGCCTCCGTTGAGCAGGCCGACCCGGAGATCGCCGCCGCCATCAAGGGCGAGCTCGGCCGTCAGCGCCACGAGATCGAGCTGATCGCCTCCGAGAACATCGTCAGCCGGGCCGTGCTGGAAGCGCAGGGTTCGGTGATGACCAACAAATACGCGGAAGGTTATCCCGGCGCGCGGTACTATGGCGGTTGTGAATGGGTCGACGTTGCCGAGAACCTGGCGATCGATCGCGCCAAGCGGCTGTTCGGTGCCAGCTTTGCCAACGTGCAGCCGAACTCCGGCAGCCAGATGAATCAGGCCGTGTTCCTGGCGCTGATGCAGCCCGGCGACACGTTCATGGGCCTTGATCTGGCCGCCGGCGGCCATCTCACCCACGGTTCGCCCGTCAACATGAGCGGCAAGTGGTTCAAGGCCTCGCACTACACGGTGCGGCGCGAGGACCAGATCATCGACATGGACGGGGTGGCCAAGCAGGCCGAAACGGTCAAGCCGAAGCTGATCATCGCCGGCGGCTCGGCCTATTCGCGCGCCTGGGACTTCAGGCGTTTTCGCGAGATCGCCGACAGCGTCGGCGCCTACCTCCTCGTCGACATGGCGCATTTCGCGGGCCTCGTGGCCGGTGGCGTGCATGCTTCGCCGGTGCCGTATGCGCATGTCACCACCACGACGACGCACAAATCGCTGCGCGGCCCGCGCGGCGGCCTGATCCTGTGGAATGACGAGACGCTGACCAAGAAGCTCAACTCGGCGATCTTCCCTGGCCTCCAGGGCGGCCCGCTGATGCATGTGATCGCGGCGAAGGCGGTCGCCTTCGGCGAGGCGCTGAGGCCGGACTTCAAGGTCTACGCGAAAAACGTCGTCGAGAACGCCAAGGCGCTCGCGGAAACGCTGCGCAGCCACGGGTTCGATATCGTCTCCGGCGGCACCGACAATCACCTGATGCTGGTTGACCTCAGGCCGAAGGGCCTGAAGGGCAACGTCTCGGAGAAGGCGCTGGTCCGTGCGGCCATCACCTGCAACAAGAACGGCATCCCCTTCGACCCCGAGACGCCTTTCGTCACCTCAGGCCTGCGCCTCGGCACGCCGGCGGCGACCACGCGTGGCTTCGGCGTTGCCGAGTTCCAGCAGGTCGGCGGCTTGATCGCTGAAGTCCTGAACGCGATCGCACAGTCCTCCGACGGCAAGGCGCCGCTGGTGGAAGCCGCGATCAAGGAACGGGTCAAGGCGCTCACCGATCGCTTCCCGATCTACCAGTAAGACCGGATAACAAGCGGATGCGCTGTCCCAACTGCAACAGTCTCGATACGCAGGTTAAGGACTCGCGTCCGACCGAGGACTCGTCAGTGATCCGCAGGCGGCGCATCTGCGTCGCTTGCAATTTCCGCTTCACCACCTTCGAGCGCGTGCAGCTGCGCGAACTCACCGTGATCAAGCGCAACGGCCGCCGTGTGCCGTTCGACCGCGACAAGCTGATGCGCTCGGTGCAGATCTCCTTGCGCAAGCGGCCTGTTGAGCCCGAGCGGGTGGAGAAGATGGTTTCTGCCATCGTGCGCGAGCTCGAGACCGCCGGCGAAGCCGAGATCTCCTCGGAGGTGATCGGCGAGACGGTGATGGAGCATCTGCGCACGCTCGACGACGTCGCCTATGTGCGCTTCGCCTCCGTCTACCGCAATTTCCGCGAGGCAAAGGATTTCGCCGACGTGCTCGGCGAGCTCTCCGGTGAGGAGGAAGCGCGGCTCGCCGCGATACGCAAATGATCTTCCGCATTCTGGAGGATCAGCTCGCGCAGAAGGCCCGTGAGTCCAACGATGCTGATCGCCGCTTCATGCAGCTTGCGCTGGCGCTTGGCCGGCGCGGGCAGGGGCGCACCTGGCCGAACCCTGCCGTCGGTGCCGTCATCGTCAAGGACGGCGTGATCGTCGGGCGCGGCTGGACGCAACCCGGCGGTCGCCCGCATGCCGAGCCGGAGGCGCTGCGACGAGCGGGCGAGGCGGCCCGTGGCGCGACGCTCTATGTCACGCTCGAACCCTGCTCGCATTTCGGCAAGTCGCCGCCTTGCGCGGACGCGGTGATCGCGGCCGGCATCAAGCGCGTGGTGGCGGCGATCGAGGATCCCAATCCGGAAGTCGCAGGACAAGGCCACGCGCGCTTGCGGGCAGCCGGCATCAGCGTCGATGTCGGGCTCTGTGCTGCGGATGCGGCCTACGACCATGCCGGTCATTTCCGCCGCATCCGCGACAAGCGCCCGCATGTGATCCTGAAGCTGGCGGTCTCGCCCGACGACAAGATCGGGGCGGCCGGCGGCAAGCCGGTCGCGATCACGGGAGAGGCCGCGCGCGACCGCGTGCACCTGTTGCGCGCGCAGAGCGACGCGATTTTGGTCGGCATCGGCACGGTGCTGTCGGACGATCCGCTGTTGACGTGCCGGTTACCGGGCATGGAGGCGCGCTCGCCGGTACGAGTGGTGCTCGACCGCAATTTACGTATTCCGACGTCGAGCCAACTCGTTCATTCAGCGCGCGAGACGCCGCTTTGGGTGATCGGCTCCGAGCTCGCGGAAGCGGCCGCGGCTACGCGGCTTGGTGCGGCCGGTGCCCAGGTCCTGCGCATGCCGCCCGGCAGCACGCCGGGGTTCGATCTTCCTGCGGTGCTGCACGCGCTGGCCGAGAAGGGCATCACGCGGCTGATGGTCGAGGGCGGCAGCCACGTGGCGTCGTCGTTTGTTGCGTGGGATCTTGCTGATGAGATCTGGTTATTCCGTGGGTCTGAAACGATAGGAACCGATGGCGTCAAGGCCTTGGACGGACTACCTCTCAGCTCAGTCACGCATTCGAAATACTATCGCATTCATGCTAGCGAAACATTCGACAGGGATACTCTCACCATCTACGAGCGCGCTTAATGTTCACCGGCATTGTCACCGATATCGGCGAGATCGTCGGCTTCACGCCGACGGCGCAGGGCCAGTTGCATCGCTTGCGCATCGCCTGCCGCTACGATCGTGCGACCATCGCTGATGGCGCGTCGATCGCCTGCAATGGCGTCTGCCTGACGGTGGTGGCTTCCGGCGTTGAAAGCGGCAAAACCTGGTTCGACGTCGACGCCGCGGCGGAGACGCTGGCGCTGACGACGGCCAAGCACTGGAAGACCGGCACGAAGCTCAACCTCGAGCGCGCGCTGAAAATCGGTGACGAGCTCGGCGGCCATATCGTCGCAGGCCACGCCGACGGGATCGCGACGCTTCTCAGCCGCGAGGACTTGCCTGACATGGCGCGGTTCGAGCTAAAGACCACGCGCGAGCTTGCGCGCTTCATCGCGACCAAGGGCTCGATCACGCTGGATGGCGTGTCCTTGACCATCAATACGGTCAAGGACGTGACCTTTTCGGTCCTGATCATCCCGCACACCCTCAGCGTTACAACCATCGGTGCCTGGCGCGCCGGGGACGAGGTCAATATCGAGGTCGATCTGATGGCCCGCTATGCAGCGCGGCTGACGGAAATGAAGTAATGGCACGGCCGTCATGCGGCGGCGATAGTGTCTTTTGAACTTGGCTTAACCGCTTGCGGCGACTACATAACGCGCCGACCTCAGTAAAACGGATTGAACGATGGCAGACGCGCGGCGCGCACCCCTGAACGACCAGACCGACATTTCGGGCGCGCGTGCGCTGATTGTCGAAGCGCGCTTCTACGACGACCTCCAGGATGCGCTTCTGGAAGGCGCGGTCGCCGAGCTGAAGGCGGCCGGCCTGACCCATGACGTGATTACGGTTCCCGGAGCGCTGGAAATCCCGGCAGCCGTGGCCATCGCAGTCGATGCTGCCGCGAGCAACGGGAAACCCTATGATGCTGTGATCGCGCTCGGCTGCGTGATCCGCGGCGACACCATTCATTTCGAGATCGTCTCGCAGGAATCTTCCCGTGCGCTGATGGATCTCGCCGTGGCGCGCAAGCTGCCGCTCGGCAATGGCATCCTCACCGTCAACAATGAGGAGCAGGCCTGGGCGCGAGCGCGCGCGAGCGAGCTCGACAAGGGCGGCGATGCTGCGCGCGCGGCGCTGGCCATGCTGCGCATCAAGCGCCGCCTGGCGCGGGCCTGAGCCATGGCCGACACCAAGAAACAGCCCGGCGGGGCGGAGAAAAAGGCGAACCGGCGCGGCGCCGCCCGGCTCGCGGCCGTGCAGGCACTCTACCAGATGGATATTGCGGGCGCCGGCATCAATGACATCTTCGCCGAGTTCGAGAGCCATTGGCTCGGCAACGAGGTCGAAGGCGACAAATATCTGCCGGCGGAAGCGGCCTTCTTTCGCGACGTCGTCTCGGGCGTCGTGCGTGACCAGAAAAAGCTCGATCCCCTGATCGACGAGGCGCTCTCGAAGGGCTGGCCTCTGAAGCGCATCGAGGCGATCCTGCGCGCGGTGCTGCGGGCAGGGGCCTACGAGTTGGAGCATCGCAAGGACGTGCCGGGCCGCGTCGTGGTCTCTGAATATGTCGACGTCGCCAACGCCTTCGTCGATCGCGAGGAGACCGGCATGGTCAACGCGGTCCTCGACCAGATCGGCCGTCACTTTCGCGGCGACGAGTTCGGGCGGTAGTCGTAAGTCGAGGGGCGTCAAATTGAAGCAACACGCTAGCCCCATGCTCTGCCGTCATGCCCCGCGAAGGCGGGGCATCCAGTACGCCGCGGCCTATCGACTCAGCACGACCGTCTCTGGAATACTGGATCGCCCGGTCAAGCCGGGCGATGACCGTTCGGTATGGGGCTGGCGTTGATGGCAAGCTCGCACAATCCCTCCGGCGAAGACTCGCTCATCGTGCGCTATTTCAAGCCGCTGGCAACTGACCCCGGCGCGTTCGCGCTGGTCGATGATGCTGCCATCCTGAAATCCTCCGCCGATGATGACGTCGTCGTCACCACAGACGCCGTGGTCGAAGGCGTGCACTATCTTGCCGACGACCCGCCCGGTACGATCGCTCGCAAAGCGCTCCGGGTGAACCTGTCCGACCTTGCGGCAAAGGGTACCACGCCGGCGGGCTTCGTGCTGACGCTGGCGCTCCGCAGCAAGGACGATGCCTGGCTGAAGCCATTTGCCGATGCTCTGGGTGAGGACGCCAATAGCTTCGCGTGCCCATTGCTCGGCGGCGACACAGTCTCGACGCCCGGGCCGCAGATGATCTCGATTACAGCCTTCGGCCGCGTGCCGTCGGGGCGGATGGTCGGCCGCACCGGTGCCAAAGCCGGCGACCGCATCATGGTGACCGGCACGATCGGCGATGCCGCACTCGGCCTCGATGTGCTCAAGGGCGGTGTTGCCGCGAACGTGCTCGCATCAGATCCGGCAGCACGGGATATCCTGGTCGCACGCTACCGCGTCCCGCAACCACGCAACGCGCTGGCAAAGGCGGTGCGCGACTGTGCGAGCGCTGCGATGGATGTCTCTGACGGGCTTGCCGGCGATCTCGCCAAGCTCTGTGCAGCTTCAGGCGTGTCAGCCACGATCGATTCGGCCAGCGTGCCGCTGTCGGCGCCGGCCGCCGGCCTCGTTGCGCGTGGCGCCGTCGGGATCGACGCGCTGCTATCCGGTGGCGACGACTACGAGCTTCTATGCACTGTTCCTGAGGCGCGTTGTACCGACCTGATTGCGGCCGGACGGACGGTTGGCGTGGCCGTGACCGCCATTGGAACGATAGTGCCGGGAAATGAGGCACCGCGCTTCCTGGATGGCGAGGGCCGGGAACTGGTCCTCAAGCGGTTGTCCTACAGTCACTTCTAGCAATTTCCGCGAAACGGACGCCTACGACCTAAGGACCTGCCGAGATCAACGATTTTCGCGCCTCCGACGTTGCACGGGCATGGCGATTTTGGCAAGGTCCCCGCCCATCGGGGCTGCTCCTTTTGGGGAGGCGCGGTCCCGCTTTAAAGGCGCCACTCCGTCACGACGGGAAAAAATCGGCGCTGGGGGTACATCAAGGATCTGAGGCAAAATTCACATGACAGCATTATGGTTGATAGTGCTCTGCGGAGTGCTCTCTGTCGTCTACGCGATCTGGGCGACGTCTTCGGTGTTGGGTGCGGATGCGGGCTCGCCTCGCATGCAGGAAATCGCCGGAGCGGTCCGTGAGGGCGCGCAGGCCTATCTGCGACGCCAGTACACGACGATCGGCATCGTCGGCATCGTCATCTTCGTGCTGCTCGCCTATTTCCTGGGTATCTACGTCGGCGTCGGCTTTGCCATCGGCGCCATCCTGTCGGGGGCGGCCGGCTTCATCGGCATGAATGTCTCGGTCCGCGCCAATGTGCGCACCGCCCAGGCTGCGACGACGTCGCTGGCCGGCGGTCTCGAGCTCGCCTTCAAGGCGGGCGCCATCACCGGCCTTCTGGTGGCGGGCCTCGCGCTCCTCGGCGTGACCCTCTACTTCGGCTTCCTGACCTATTCGCTGAAGCTCGCACCTGACAGCCGCACCGTCGTCGACGCCATGGTCGCGCTCGGCTTCGGCGCCTCGCTGATCTCGATCTTCGCCCGTCTCGGCGGCGGCATCTTCACCAAGGGTGCGGACGTCGGCGGCGACCTCGTCGGCAAGGTCGAGGCCGGCATCCCCGAGGACGATCCGCGCAATCCGGCGACGATCGCCGACAACGTCGGTGACAACGTCGGCGACTGCGCCGGCATGGCCGCCGACCTGTTCGAGACCTATGCGGTGACTGCGGTCGCCACCATGGTTCTGGCGGCGATCTTCTTCGCCAAGACGCCGATCCTCGCCAGCATGATGACGCTGCCGCTCGCGATCGGCGGCATCTGCATCATCACCTCGATCATCGGCACCTTCTTCGTGAAGCTCGGGCCGAGCCAGTCGATCATGGGTGCGCTCTACAAGGGACTGATCGCGACCGGCGTCCTGTCGCTGATCGGCATCGCCGGCGTGATCTACTACCTGATCGGCTTCGGCAAGCTCGAGGGCGTCGACTACACCGGGGCGGCCCTGTTCGAATGCGGCGTGGTCGGCCTCGTCGTGACCGCGCTGATCATCTGGATCACCGAGTACTACACCGGAACCGACTATCGTCCGGTGAAGTCGATCGCCCAGGCCTCGGTGACCGGTCACGGCACCAACGTGATCCAGGGCCTCGCGGTCTCGATGGAAGCGACGGCACTGCCCGCGATCGTCATCATCGCCGGCATCCTCGTCACCTACAGCCTTGCCGGCCTGTTCGGCATCGCGATCGCGACCGCCACCATGCTGGCGCTCGCCGGCATGGTCGTCGCGCTCGACGCCTTCGGCCCGGTGACCGACAACGCCGGCGGCATCGCTGAGATGGCGGGTCTGCCCAAGGAGGTGCGCAAGTCGACCGATGCGCTCGACGCGGTCGGCAACACCACCAAGGCGGTAACCAAGGGCTACGCGATCGGCTCCGCCGGTCTCGGCGCCCTGGTGCTGTTCGCGGCCTATAACCAGGACCTCAAGTTCTTCGTTGCGGGGTCGGCGGAGCACCCCTACTTCGCGGGCGTCAATCCGGACTTCTCACTGAACAACCCCTACGTGGTGGTGGGGCTGCTGTTTGGTGGCCTGTTGCCGTACCTGTTCGGCGCGATGGGCATGACCGCTGTGGGCCGTGCGGCCGGCGCGATCGTGGAAGAGGTGCGTCGCCAGTTCCGCGAGAAGCCGGGGATCATGCAGGGCACCGACAAGCCGGACTACGGCAAGGCGGTCGACTTGCTGACCAAGGCGGCGATCAAGGAGATGATCATCCCGTCGCTGCTGCCGGTGCTCTCGCCGATCGTGGTCTACTTCCTGATCTATGCGATCGCGGGAGGCGGCGCGGCCGGCAAGTCGGCAGCGTTCTCGGCGGTCGGCGCCATGCTGCTCGGCGTGATCGTGACCGGCCTGTTCGTCGCGATTTCGATGACCTCGGGCGGCGGCGCCTGGGACAACGCCAAGAAGTACATCGAGGACGGCCATTTCGGCGGCAAGGGCTCCGACGCCCACAAGTCCGCCGTGACCGGCGACACCGTTGGCGACCCCTACAAGGACACGGCCGGCCCCGCGGTCAACCCGATGATCAAGATCACCAACATCGTGGCGCTGCTGCTGCTGGCGATCCTCGCGCACTGAGCGGTGTCAGCCACCGCATGAACAAAACCCCGCGGCACAAGCCGCGGGGTTTTTGTTTGAGCTTGTCACGTCATTCCGGGTTCGATGCTTCGCATCGCCCCGGAATGACGCCGATCAGCTCTCCGATCGACTTGATGCCGGTCTTCGGATGCGCCGAGACGATGTTCGGGATCCGGATCATGTTGGAGACCGCCTGGAGCTGGTCGGCCTTGTAGCTGAGGTTCTTGAAGATGCTGTAGGCGATCGCGTTGGGGCCGGGATTGCCGATCAGGATGGTGTGGCCATCCGCTTTGGCGCGCGCAGCTTCGGTGGTGCCGATGGTGCCGCCGCCGCCCGAGCGGTTCTCCACGACCGCGGACTCGCCCCAGGTGGTTTGGAGATGGGCTGCGAGCAGCCGCCCCATGACGTCGGTCGAGCCGCCGGCAGCAGCCGGCACGATGATGCGGATGTTCTCGGTGGGCTTCCAGTCCGCAAGGCTCGTGCGCGGCAGGATCGGCGCCGTCGACAGGGCTGCCGCGCCGGTAAGCACGCGCCGGCGGGAAAAGGATGTCCTGGTCACGAATCCGCTCCCTGCTTCTTGTCTTGCAGGGAGCGTAGGGAACGCTGGGCACAACCGCACGCAACGTGGAGCGGCACGACGCCGCAACCTGACCTCAGTTGAAGCTGAGCAGCTTGAACAGTGGCGTGAGGTAGTTGAGCTCCTGGCCCGAGGTCGGCGTGGTGCGGCTGATGAAGTCGAAAATCTTGCCGTCCTGCATGCCGTAGTTGGCAAGCCGGCGTACGCGCCGGTTCTTGTCGAAGTAGATCGCGATGACGCGCTGGTCGACCACGCTCTGGTTCATGAAGGCGACGGGACGCTCAGAGCGCTGGGAGATGTAGTAGAACACCTCGCCGTCGAGAGTTGCGACGGTGGAGGGCGTGCCCATCACGATCAACACCTGATCCTGGCTTGCGCCGAGCGGAATCTGTTCGAGCGCACCGGGCGGCAGGATGTAGCCCTTTTGGAACTGCTCGCCGGTGCAGGCGGCAAGCGCGATGCTGACGAGCGCCGCGGCGGCGACGGCGCGCCAGCGCGCGTAACGGCTGCGCGCCCTGGCTCCGTGGTAGCTGGTCTGGCTCGAATTGGTCATTCTCGGAACTATCCCGTCCCCTTGCGTCGCGCGAGGCGCTGAAGTACCGGGCAGACGCGGCGAGCGCAACCCGCGCGCGCACGCTTGTGGAACCCACAATGCTCTGGCCGTTCAAACACTTCAGGAAACCCCGGCTAGCCCCGCGCGGCACCATTGAGACCATCTATGGCATGATCGTGACGCAGGCGCGAGAACCCATGTTTTACCGTGACCTGGCCGTCCCGGACACGGTTGACGGCCGATTCGACCTGCTTCTCCTTCATTTGTGGCTCCTGCTGCGCCGGCTGCGGGCAGCTTCCGACGCCACCGAGCTGTCGCAGGCGCTGTTCGACCGCTTTTGCGAGGACATGGACGATAATCTGCGGGAGATGGGCGTCGGGGATCAGACCGTTCCCAAGCGCATGCGGGCCTTTGGAGAGGCCTTTTATGGCCGGGCGCGGGCCTACGACCAGGCCATGGACGAGGGCGGCGAGGCGCTGGCATCGGCGTTCTGCAAGAATATCTTGAATGGGACTGAAAGCGCGCAGGCGCGACGGCTTGCGGCCTATGCCAGGGCCACGGAGGCTGATCTCGCCCGGACCGACCAGGGCGCGCTGCTGCGCGGATCGTTCGCGTTTCCACCGCCGCCAGGGGAGCATGTGGCGCCATGACCAGACCAAATGCCGGACCCGGGACCGATCCGTGGCGCGTGCCGGTGATCGTGGCGCAGATCCCGGACACTGGCCTGCATCGCCAGATCGAGGCATCGAGCCGCGAGCGCGAGGCCATAGCCGAGGTCGCTGGGGTTCGCGAGGTTCTCTCCGCCCAGGCCTCATTCGACGTGTCCCCGAAGAGCGGCGGGCGTGTGCATGTCACCGGCAACGTCCGGGCGCGAATCGGCCAGACCTGCGTGGTGACGCTCGACCCGATCGAGAGCGAAATCGACGAGGAGATCGACTTGATGTTCGCCCCCGAAGCCGAGGCGCGGCGACTGGCTGACCTCATCGAGGAGGGGCAGGACAGCGACGACGCGCAGGCTGTCCCGGAGCCGCCGGAGGCGATCATCGCGGGCGTCATCGACCTCGGCCGGCTGGCGACGGACGCCCTCTTTCTGGGCATCGACCCCTATCCGCGTAAGCCGGGTGCGGTGTTCGAAGCGCAGGTGACGGCCCCTGATCCCGAAGATCACCCCTTTGCGGCCTTGAAGGCGCTCCGGGACAAGCCCAAACGCAAATGAGGGCAAATAACTGTGCGGCGCGGGCGGGTTCGCTTTGCGATGTGCATGAATGGTTTGCCTCGTCAGGTTGAAAGATTGCCTCATCGGTTTGATTTCATGGCCATTTTATCGCCAGGGCGGGGCCAATCCCGGGATCGCCCGGGATGTAAAAGGCTGGGGTCAAGAGGTTGTTTCGACGCGGGGAAACGCTATTGTCGCGGCCCGGTCCGGGTGCGTGTGTGGCGCCTGGCCGATCGCTGTTGATGATGGCGAACCCATTTCGCGGCCCCGCGAGTTTCTAGACCGCACGAGACCAGGTTTCCGGGACGTTCATGCCAAGCAAGGTTCGAATTGCGCTTGACGCCATGGGAGGCGACGTCGGCGCCCCCGTCGTCATTCCTGGCGCGGCCATCTCGCTTGCCCGGCATCCCGATATCGAATTCCTGCTGGTTGGTGACCGCGCCAAGATCGAGCCGGAGCTCGGCAAGCACCCCTCGCTGAAAGCCGCCTCGAAGGTGATCCACACCGACGTCGCCGTCAGCGGGGCGGACAAGCCGAGCCAGGCGCTGCGGCGCGGGCGCAAGACCTCATCGATGTGGCTCGCGATCGACGCCGTGAAAAAGGGCGAGGCGGATGTTGCGGTCTCTGCCGGCAACACCGGCGCACTGATGGCGATGTCGCGCTTCCACCTGCGCACGCTGCCCGGCATCGACCGTCCGGCCATTGCCGGGATATGGCCGACCAAGCGTGGCGATTCCGTCGTGCTCGACCTCGGCGCCACCATCGGCGGCGATGCGCACCACCTGGTGTCGCTCGCCGTCATGGGCGCAGCGATGGCAAGCGTCTTGTTCAACAAGCCGCGCCCCACGGTCGGCCTGCTCAATATCGGAACCGAGGAGATCAAAGGCCACGAGGAGATCCGCGAGGCCGGCGAGACGCTGCGCGCGATGAACCTGCCGCAGCTCGACTATATCGGCTTCGTCGAGGGGGACGGCATCGGCAAGGGGTTGGCCGACGTGATCGTCACCGAGGGCTTCAGCGGTAACATCGCGCTCAAGGCGGCCGAGGGAACGGCGCGGCAGATGGCTGAACTGCTCCGCAATGAAATGCAGCGGGGCTGGCTGTCCAAGCTCGGTTATCTCTTCGCGCGCAGCGCTTTCCAGGCCCTGCGTGACAAGATGGACCCGAACAAGTCCAACGGCGGTATGTTCCTTGGATTGAAGGGGCTGGTGGTCAAGAGCCATGGTGGAACCAGCGCCGAAGGCTTTGCCTATGCGATCGATGTTGGCTATGAGATGGTGCATTACGATCTCCTGACCAAGATCAATCAGATGCTCAACCGCGACGGTGGCGCGCTGACTTCAGTGCCGACCGCGCAGGAGGCTGTTTCGTGACTCAAATTCGATCGGTCGTGCTCGGCTGCGGCAGCTATTTGCCGGAGCGTGTCGTGACCAATGCAGAGTTGGCGGCCCGCATCGACACATCGGACGAGTGGATCGTGCAACGCACGGGCATTCGCGAGCGTCACATCGCGGCCGACGACGAGTTCACCTCGCACCTTGCGATCAGGGCGGCGCGCGCAGCGCTCGCGCATGCCCGGCTCGATCCGCAGGCGATCGATCTGATCGTGCTCGCGACCTCGACGCCCGACAACACGTTTCCGGCGACCGCAGTCGCCGTCCAGCACGGGCTCGGCATCAACCATGGCGTGGCGTTCGATCTGCAGGCGGTCTGCTCCGGCTTCGTGTTCGCGCTCGCCACTGCCGACAACTTCTTGCGCACGGGCGCCTACAAGCGCGCGCTGGTGATCGGCGCGGAAACCTTCTCGCGTATCCTCGACTGGAACGACCGCGGCACCTGTGTGCTGTTCGGCGACGGCGCCGGCGCCATCGTGCTGGAAGCGCAGACGCAACCGGGCAAGACCTCCGACAGCGGCGTCCTGACCACGCATCTGCGTTCGGACGGCCGCCACAAGGCCAAGCTGTTCGTCGACGGGGGCCCCGGCTCGACCCGGACCGTTGGTCACTTGCGCATGGAAGGCAAGGAGGTGTTCAAGCACGCGGTCGGCATGATCACCGACGTGATCGTCGATGCCTTCAACGCCACCGGCATGACCGCCGAGGACATCAACTGGTTCATCCCGCACCAGGCCAACAAGCGAATCATCGATGCGTCCGCCCACAAGCTGCATATTGCGCCGCAGAAAGTGGTGCTGACCGTCGACAAGCACGGCAACACCTCGGCGGCCTCTATACCGCTGGCGCTGTCGGTCGCGGTGAAGGACGGCCGGGTGAAGAAGGGCGATCTGCTGCTGTTCGAAGCGATGGGCGGCGGCTTCACCTGGGGCTCCGCACTCGTGCGCTGGTAGTAGAGCGCGATCGATAAAATTTTGCCGGGATTACGGGCCATTTTGTCGACTCAAGCTCGGATGAGCGGGTTGACCGTTGTCTCGTAACCTCATAATTTTAGACGACAATTGTTCGCCGTGGTGTGGGGCAGGGCGATGACCGAGACTACTAAAACCGTAACGCGTGTTGATCTCTGCGAGGCCGTCTACCAAAAGGTCGGCCTGTCGCGGACGGAATCGTCTGCCTTCGTGGAACTCGTGTTGAAGGAGATCACCGATTGTCTTGAGCGAGGCGAGACGGTGAAGCTGTCCTCGTTCGGGTCCTTCATGGTGCGTAAGAAGGGTCAGCGTATCGGACGCAATCCGAAGACCGGTACCGAGGTGCCGATCTCGCCGCGCCGGGTGATGGTGTTCAAGCCGTCCGCCATCCTGAAGCAGCGGATCAATTCGCAGCACAAGGCCAATGGCGACGGCACCAAGACTGAACTGGAGGCGTAAAATCGCCTTCCGAAAGGATGAGGCCCTTGGACAAGGCGCCGGATGCGTTCCGCACCATCAGCGAAGTAGCGCAGGACCTCGACATCCCGCAGCACGTGCTGCGGTTCTGGGAGACCCGCTTCTCCCAGATCAAGCCGATGAAGCGCAGCGGCGGCCGCCGCTACTACCGCCCCGACGACGTCGACCTGCTCAAGGGCATCCGCCGGCTGCTCTACGGTGAGGGCTATACCATCCGCGGCGTGCAGCGGATCCTGAAGGAGCACGGCATCAAGTCGGTCCAGGGGCTCGCCGATTCGTCGGCCGCGGTCTCGTTCGGCGCGATCGAGGACGCCATCGGGCAGAGCCTGATGGAGCCCGAGGACGAACCCGAAATCCGTGGCGTCGCCGATACCGACGATGACGACTATCAGGGCGAGGAGGAGGAAGGCATCGATTTCCGCTTCGCCGAGATCGACGACGAGGAAATCCTCACCACCTTCCGCAAGGGCGGAGCCCCCGCAGCCCCCGCTGGCCCGAGCGCCATCGACCGGGAGCGGCTGGGACGGGTGCTCGCCGACCTCGTCGCCTGCCGGGAAATGCTGGATCAGGCGCTGAAGGACGGGTAGGGGCCGCATTCGGCAGGCTTTGCAGGGGGCGGGACCTCGAGGCGAGGACACCAAAATGCTGGGGCCTCGCCTTGCGCAAAGCGGCGATCCTAGCTAATGGAACGACGTTCGGAGCGTGGCGCAGCCCGGTTAGCGCACTAGTCTGGGAGACTAGGGGTCGGAGGTTCAAATCCTCTCGCTCCGACCATTTTTCAAACCATCTGGCGGGCGGATTGATTGGGGGCACGGCACGGGTGTTGCCGCCCCTGATGGTTGCGTGCCGATGGGGTAGCGGCGGCTGCCGCGTCCCGAAAACAAAATCTCGAAAACAACCCCATGCAAAGTAGCTGGTGAGGGCTGCGCGATGCCTTGCGGATTTTTCGAAATCGGTTGACGCGTCGGGCAAATCACCGGCACTATGCCATCATCGCAGCAAGTCGGACGGCGCCGATGAGACCCGGAAAGGTTGTATCCTTTCCAGTCGCGAAAGCAGAACAGCATGGATATCTCGGAACGGCTGCGTACCGCAATTGACGCATCGGTGCTCTGCTGGCTCGCCACAGTGGATGCCGAGGGTCAGCCGAACGTCAGCCCGAAGGAAATCTTTTGTATGGGCGAGGGGGCGAACGAGGTGCTGGTGGCCGAGATCGCCTCACCCGTCACCAGGAGGAATGTGTCCGGACATCCGAAGGTCTGTCTCAGCGCAATCGCGGGCGAAACTATTCGACCGTGCAAGACTGCTTCTGGGAGTTCCAACGGACCCACGTCTGAGCGGCATAGGCCAGTCGGTAATGAGTCATTGCGACGTCCGATATCGAGGCTTGCGCTGCTTCCAGGCGCCTCGCGAACCCGCTGAAACTCATGTCTAGGGTCGCGTCGACTGCCAAGAACGAGATTGCGATAACAGCGACCGCGGCTGCGATGGTTATCCCTGTCCATTCCGACGACTGCATGAGAAGCTTCTCCGCTCGCCGGTATACGTAGAGCTATTGCGCGCCATTCAAGGCGGCGAAGAGATGATACACGCGATCTTGAAATACGACATTTCTGTTATAGTGGTGCGCGTCTCGCCCTGCAGGCAAAGTACTTGCGCATTCAAATCGAACACGCCAGCGGGTTCATGCGCGCGCTTGCGCTCGAAACGTTAGAGTTTCTGGACTGCATTTTGATGCGCGTCAGAAGGTGACGTCGCGATTAACATCCTTGTAGAGGAGATAGGCGGCTTTGCTCCACCCCGTCGGGTAGAAGAGCTGCGGGCAATACGGGCCCATCCAGATGAAGTCGCTGGTCCAGGTCTCGTGCCAGTCGGCACCGAGGAGATACATGCCCTGGCCTTCCAGCATGTAAAGGCCATGCTCCATGATGTGTGTCTCGACATCTGGAAAATGTGCTCCCGGCTGGAAGCTCAGGATGTTCATCTCCATGTCAAACCGTAAGTCGTTGAAGCCGAGCAAGTGCTCCCAGGTACGACCTTCCGTGCCATTGTGGTTGATACATTCCACGTTTTTCCTGTGCGACACGATCGGATCTGGCTGCGGCAGGTCTATTGCCTCGTAAGGCTTCCAGAGACCGATGACCTGCGCCTGGTTCGCTCCGGCGTTCCGAAGCGAAAACCGTGTGTGCGGCGGCAGATAGGCATAGCCCTCCGGGCCAAGTTCGATCTGTGCCGCGTCATTCACGGAAAGCAGTACCGTGCCGCCGATGACGTAGAAGAAGCGCTGGAGGCGATCGCCGATCGGCGCGCGCGTGCCGCCACCGACCTCGATCTCGAGCATCGCCTGTGCGAATTTTGCTCCGAGTGCCGGCGCTGCCTGAAAACGGACGATCGTCTTTTCATATGCGGGCAGATAGCTGTCCATGATGCCTTCAGGCGGCATGAAGGCATAGTTGCGGCGCACGACGCTGCGCGTATGGCCGAAGGCGCCGGGCGGCAAGCGGCCAGACGGAATGGTCATCGAATTCGGGTGCATAGGACAGCCTCACAATCAGCGGAAGTGCGGCCGCGACGATATCTCGACCTGATCACCATCGGGCATGACAAGATTACGCGGGTGAACGGACCGGCCGCAATCCTCCGGCATCCACGATGCTCAGATACTGTCGAATATAGGCCTATGATGATGATTGGTGCCGATCACTTCGAATTGCGGTCGGACGAGAATTGGGTGTCACCGTAATTTTTTGCCGTGTCGTCCGGCGTGGAAACGGAGAGAGTTGAGTGCACTGTCACCGAATACAATTTTGGTTGGCGCTTGACGCGTCTTCAGCTTTCCGGGGCTGAAACTGTGGCTGGCGTAGTCAGGGGCGCTCCTCCAACTGAAACGGGCCCTAAAGATTTCGACTGCCGAGCCATCCGTTTGCGCATCGCCAGTCGATCACGAGCGCGCCCTCTTGGGATGGAAGAGGTTATTTCCGACATCATGGCACTTTGCAGCGAGTCGACCTTCGCGATCAGCGTAGAAAGCTGCGCCGATATCTTCTTCACATCGACCCGTTCGTCCGTGATGCTCTGTCGCAGAGAGCCGAGGATAGCTGAATCCTGCTGCTGCAGAGCTGCATTTTGCTGTAATGAGTGATTGTTCTCCTGCAGCGAGGCGGCATGTTGCTGCTGGGCCGACTGAATATCCTTCAAAGCAGCGACAACCGGATCCGGTTTTGGCGCGGAAGATTCCCAACGCGGAAGCAGTTCAGCCAAGCTGCTGACATTCGGTGACGGAAAATCAAACGGCAGTGTATAGATGGCCGCCGCGCCATTGATGGCCAAGGCACACGCGGACAGTGCCAGAACCGATTTCCGGCTGGACCGCTTGATCAGTACCGGAGCTTCTGGGGCTGCGACCGCGAGTGCTGCGGGGCCGAGTTGCTCGGCGAGGCCTTGTGTTTCGGATGTCGTGGTCACGTGCATTGAACCCAAATGAGCAAGCAATAGGAAGCCGTCGGCGGAACGTCCTCACGACGCCTGCGCAGCCCCCATCTACAACTGCCCAAAATTGTGGGCTTTTCGGATTAATTCCGCGTTAGCGACGTGGCCGCCTGGCATGCCCAGCCCCCCGGCCGATTACGGGGCAGTGCGATCGAATTGCCGGCGTGTCCCGGTTCCCGCCGAAGCAAGGTGTTGTGCTCCCCTGAGGATTGGGGCAGCCTGCTTCGAAGCGCGACAAAAGTTGCAGACAGCTCACGCCAAAAGTGTAGGATTCGGCAAAACGGGAGGAGCGGCATGTTTGAAATCAGCGGTTTCGACACGGCAGGCATCGTCAGCCTCAAGCGGCTGTCACTCACCGCCGCTCTCAAGAAAGCCAAAGAGCTTGTCGAGGATGGGTGCTGGGACGTTCAGATTGTTGATCCAGATGGCCGGGTATACACCTCGCTTGAGGAACAGGCCGCTTAGCCACCCGCCTGCCTCAACTCCCTCGCGTCATGCCGTTGCCAATCAACTCCATTGGGCGCACGCTGTCCCGGCGCATTAGACGCACCGCAGGGAGAGACACATGAAGGAACCGGGCCTGGACGGTCGCCATCGGGACAAGGATGGCGCGATCAGCAAGAAGCACGGCAACACGCTGGTCGGTACGTTACGCAAGATCTACGGCAAGGGTTTTGCGGCCGGTTATCCGGATGCGACCCAGCTCAGCGAGGTCCTGCTTCAGTTGAACGAGACGTCGCTGAGCCAGTTGCGTCGTGACCACGACACCGGGCATTTGGGACACAAGATCGACCAAGCCTCGAAGTGACGGACTTCGCGCCGCCAAACTCATCTCGTCGAAATAACTCCGCCGACACGGAATTGCGGTGACAGTGCTGGACGCCCGACTGCCCTCGACCACGGTCGGGGAGGGAGAAGGGACCATATGCTCCTCCGCCTTCCTGCCCAGCCTTCGAGCCGCCCGACGAAAAATCCTTCGGGAAGAAACAACGGCGTTGTGGATCTGAAAGAATCGATCGACATCGGTAAGCCCATTCGAAAAAGCGTCTAACCAAGTCGCTTTCATCGACGAGGTTCCTGATCAGTGCGGAAACATGCTCGGTTCGGAGCGCTCGACGATCCGCAGCACGCTCTTGCAGGCCGGACATTCATACGATCGAATTTCGTATCGTCCGGCGGCTGGTTCGCTGCGGACGAATGTGCGCGGCTGGTCGCACACGGTGCAACGTGGCCCTTCGAAATATCGATTGCGGTTCATCGCAGAACCCAAATCGTGGCGTCAGGAATGGAAAGGGCCGCCCGCAATATACCGGGCGGCCACCGAGTCCAATATCAAGCGGCTGATCTCAGCCCCGGTCCAGGTATCCTAATCGCGACGCGACCTACCAACGGTTCGGTACCCGACGTTCCCTAAGGGAACACCGTGCGAGTTGCATCTCAGTCACACCACTCATCGCAGGTCGTTCTCGGGCGGCCAGTTTCCCCAACGGACGACCGTCGGCATTGGCCTGCCAAGCGGTGGTCCGTCACCTCATGAATGACGGTCGGACCGGTGGCGGGCTATCCGCCATGGAACCGCGTGGCGCGCGCAGGCACCTCCAGCACCATTGGAGCAAGGTTTAGATCGGCTTCGATCGGTGTTCTGCTTTCGCCGGTCGCATGATGTAACTTGCAACCGTACCAGAACGCGTGAGATTTCAATCGCCGGATAACAGTTTAATTTCCGAAACAATCAAATGCTTGTCTTCGCTTTGGCAGACAAGGGGGCGGAGGTTGAGATCCTCCCGCTCCGACCATTCAGAACGTTTGACGAGAGATCGGCAGAAGCCGGTCCTCCGGGCGTTTCCTCCCCATTTTCGGGGTGGGCCTTAGGCGTGGCCCTTGATCTCGTAGTGACCTGGCACACACTTGTAGCGTTCGATGCGCCAGTTGACGTGGTAGATCGGGTGCTCGCCCATCCATTTTGCGAGTTCGGCCTGCGCGCCGACCGCACACTGCATGAGCGAGATTTCAGGCGTCATATTGCTGTCGGTGACGATTTCCTCGACGCAACCGCCTGAGGCTGCTGCGCCAAGCCGGCAGAGCACGGCCACGACGGTAATAAACATGCATTTCACCTCTCTGGTTGTTACTCGCCATGAGGAGATGCAAGTGGAGTGCCACGCCGTGTGTCGATCGCGACACGATGGCTTGAAGACTTAACCCCCAGCTTTCGCCCCATGTGACGATTCGGATTGTAAAAAGATTCCCCTCAATCCGAAGCCGGACAAATACGGGGAAGGGGCTGCTATGAACCATCTTATAGGCTACGTCGCCGCTCACCCGCTTCGTCGCTGTGCAGCCGGTTGGTTTGAACGCGGTGAAAGCCGACAATCGTGGTCGTGAAGACTTGCGTGGTCGTGCAAACTTGGCCGCGCGCCGATGTCCGGGCGGCGGAATAATCGTCCGCCGAAATTCGCCGTCGTCGTGACGTAGCGCCCGGCCTGCTTTACCGCAGGCGCGGCGCTGCTACACTTTGCAGCGGCCCCATGCATTGCCCGTGAAGGCCAACAAGACCAACAACCAGACCAATAACGAGGGGGGCCGAGCCCATGAAGGACTTTTCCGGAAAGATCGCCGTCATCACCGGCGGAGGAACGGGGATGGGACGCGAGCTGGCGCGCCAGCTCGTGGCCGAGGGCTGCAACGTCGCGATGTGCGATGTCTCGGAAGCCGAGATGGCCGAGACCAAGCGGCTGTGCGAGGCCGAGAAGCTGCCGCAGGGCCTGCGCGTCACCACCCACGTCGCCGACGTCGCGATCGAGGATCATCTCAAGCGGTTTCGCGACGAGCTCGCCGAGCAGCAGAAGACAGACCGGATCCATCTGCTGTTCAACAATGCCGGCATCGGCGGCGGCGGCAGCCTGTTCACCAATACGCGCGAGCAGTGGGAGCGCACCTTCAACATCTGCTGGGGCGGGGTTTATCTCGGCGTGCGCACCTTCCTGCCGATGCTGGTTGCGGCCGACGAGGCGCACATCATCAACACCGCGAGCGTCAACGGCTTCTGGGCCTCGATCGGCATGGGGCAGGCGCACACCGCCTACAGCTCGGCAAAATTCGCGGTGAAGGGGTTTACCGAGGCGCTGATCAACGATCTCCGCCTGCACGCGCCGCACGTCAAATGCTCGGTCGTGATGCCCGGTCACATCGGCACCTCGATCGTTTCCAACTCACGCAAGGTGCAGAGCGGGGACGGCTCCGAGCGCCTCAATGCCGACGAGGTCGCGCTGACCCGCAAGCGCATGGTCGCGGCCGGCGTGCCCGATGCCGACAAGATGTCGGACGAGGACGTCCAGGCCGCGTTTGCCGAGCGCGCCCGCAGCTTTCGCGAGGATGCGCCGACGACCGCCGCACAGGCCGCGAAGATCATCCTCGACGGCGTCAAGGCCGAGAGGTGGCGCATCCTGGTCGGTGAGGACGCCGTGCGCCTCGATCAGCGCGTGCGCGCGACGCCGGAAGAGGCTTATGAGAGGGCCTTCTACGAGGGCTTTGCCCAGGAGGCCGGCTGGCGGCTGGGGTGAGGGGGCTGCTGCGTCAGACCTGAAGTATGGGTAGATCGTAGGGTGGGCAAAGCGACTTGTCCGCCGTAGCTCGAAGAGCGAAGGCGGAAGCGTGCCCACCTTGGCGCCCCGATGCATGGATAGGTGGTGGCACGGCGCGCGAAGGGCGCGCCTTTGCCCACCCTACGAGCGGCTCGTAGCCCGGATGGAGCGAAGCGTAATCCGGGAATGGGAGCGCGCGTGGCAACCCCGGATTTCGCTTCGCTCCATCCGGGCTACGGGGGATTGATGTTGATTACGGCTGGCCAGTCGAGCGACGCGCATCCGGGGTTGTGCGCGCGCTGAGGCGATGACGCCGGATTGCGCTTGGCTGCAAATCGCTCGGTCTCCGGCAGCGTCGCGACTCGCTTGCGGGCCAAGCGACCAGGGTCGCGGCAAGTTGACGCAGAACTTTTGCTGCGGCGGTTGCCGATCGCGAAGCACGCAAAGTCACCCACGCATTATCACGCGCTTACTCAAGCGATCTTGATCGCCAGGCATGCCATTGCGGCGTCGTTTCGGCCGCCGGTAGCTTGGTAGCTGGATCGAAATAAGTTATTCGATCAATTGTTGAAGATAGCAAATGAAGCTTCGTTTCGCATGATCCCCGCCTGCCTTCCCGACGATTGGGCTTTCTGGCCGGAGCGGGAGGAACTGTCCGCCGAATTCATGCGATTGCTCGCGGCCGCCCAGGAGGGCGGGGCGACGATCGCCGAGTGCCTCCTGATCGCGCGACGGATCAGGCGCGGCGACGAACTCTCCTGGCACCGCGAATGGCTGGCGCTTGCGCAGATCAATCGCGAGCGCGGCGACGCGGCGTTCGCCGGCGGCCATCTCGCCACCGCCCAGCGCAACTGGCTTCGCGCCATCAGCTACTGCAATGCAGCCGCACTTCCGCTCGAGCCTGCGGACCCGCGGCGCACCGAGGCGGTCCTGGCAATGCAGGGCTGCGCGCGCAGCTTCCTCAAGGTGAGCAGTCCCGCAGGCGAGGTCGTCACGCTGCCATGGCTGAACGGTCATTCGCTGCAGGGCTACTTCCTGCCGGCGCGTTCGGCTGGCCGGCCGGCAGCGACGGTGGTCTGCATCGGCGAGCCTGGGCATCGCAAGGAGGAATTCCTGATCAAGCTCGCGCCGTTCGCGCGCGAGCGGGGCCTGTCGATGCTGGCGATCGATCTTCTGGGCGAGCGCAGCGACGATGACCTCGACAGGATTTTGCGCCGGCGCGATCTGGAGACGTCGATCACCGCGATCATGGACTATCTGGCCTCGCGCGCCGACGTCGACTCCGGCCGCGTGGCGATCCTGGCGGACGGCTGGGGCTCCTCATTCGTGGCCCGGGCGATCGTGCACGAGCCCCGGCTCGCGGCAGCCGTATGTGACGGCGGGCTGTGGGATCTGCATGAGCGCACCTTCCTCGCCAACCGCATCATGCAGCGCGATGCCGGTCTCGTCCCCGGACCTGAGGCCACCCTGATCGCCCGTGACATCGATTGTCCGGTGCTGATCACGCTCGGCGACGACGGCTGGCTGAAGCCGGACCGCGCGCAGCAGATGGTTCAGCAGGTACGCTCCACGCGGTCGGACGTGACGCTTCGGGTGTTCACCGCCGAGGAGACCGCCGCGGCGCAATCGCATGCCGACAACCCGAGCCTTGCCAACGAGTACATCTTCGACTGGCTGGCGTCGCGGCTCGGTGCACTGCCGGCCTGATGAGGAATCGCTTTAAATAGAGCCTCAGAAATCCAGCGTGACCCTTAGGCAGGCCTTCTCGAGGCGATTCTTGAGGGTGGCGAGCTTCTCGGTGAACGCGGTCAGCTCGTCCTGGTCGAAATCCTCGAACACGTATTCCCGAATCGCCTTGTACTGCTCGGCGAGGCTTGCGAGGTGCTTCTGCGTCTTGTCGGTGAGCGACAGCCTGACGACGCGTGCGTCGGTCGGCGAGGGCTTGCGGCGCAGCAGGCCCTTCTTTTCCAAGAGCTTCGACTGGGTGGTGATGAAGGACGGATCGACGTGGAGCAGCTTGGACACCACGTTGACGGGAACGCCGTCGTCCTTGTCGAGGTCGGAGATCGCCATCAGGATCATCCATTGCGGACCGGAGATGCCGAGCGTGCGGGCCCAGAACTGGCGCAGCTCCTCCAGATAGTTGTTGATCGAGGAGATCTCCCACGTGAAGCACTTGATGATGTCCAGATGTCCGACAGCGCGATGACGCGCCCCGTCCTTTCTCGTCGCGGACACGGCTTCCCTCCCTGGTTTGATTCTTGTCACCGGCGCCATGGCCCGCCCATTGTTGACCGCAAGTCTGCCCTGACGCAAGTGCAGAGCAAGGTAATTATGTCACGCATATTACACAGATGACCCGGTCAGCCTTTGCGGCGGCTGCAGTCGGTGTTGCGCCCGGGTCACAGCATCAGTGTAATCAGATAACTGATCTAATAAACTATTTTGATTAGCGAAGTCGCGCATGCATATTCGCCACCGACGGTTCAGGGGATTCTTCGGCCGTCCCGTTGCAGGTGGTTCGCTCAGGTTGCCCGCGCCAAGGCGCGCGCGTCCGAAGGCGTGAAGCGGCCGAGCGGTTTTCAAAAGGCGGGGATCTGGGGGCTGATGGCCCGCCTCGCCATGAATGAGCAACTTGGAGGTTAAATATGAAATTGGTGAAGAGCCTTTTGCTCGGTTCAGCGGCGGGTCTGATCGCCGTTGGCGGAGCACAGGCAGCCGATCTCCCCGTGAAGGCCAAGGCGGTCGAATACGTGAAGGTCTGCTCCCTGTACGGAGCCGGATTCTACTACATGCCGGGCACTGACACCTGCATCAAGTTCGGCGGTTACCTGCGTGCCGACACGACGGTTGGCGCCGGCGACTATTCCTTCCAGTCGGGCGCGAACCAGGGCTCGAACAATCGTCTGACCAACTACTGGTACAGCCGCGCCCGTATGGACTTCACCGTCGATACCCGCACGGCGACCGAGTACGGCGTTGTGCGCACGTACGCGGACATGGTCTTCACCTGGACGAGCAACTCCTTGACCGGCAGCAACGGGTCGGCGCAAGGGTCCTCGGATGGTAGCGCCTCGCTTGGCCTCTACCATGCGTTCATCCAGTTCGCCGGCTTCACCTTCGGCCGCACGGTCTCGATCTTCGACGCTCCGTGGCAGAGCTATCCGGCTGGCGGTCCCGACACCATTCCGGGCGGCAGCAACAACGTCAACGGCATCAACCAGGTTGCCTATACGGCTGACTTCGGCCAGGGCATCACCGCTTCGGTGGCCTTGCAGGATATGACGACGGCGACAAACGGCCAGTCGAACCTCTGGAACGTGTCGTCGGGTACGGCGGCTCAGTTCGTGACGGGCGTCTACGGTGCCAACGATTGGGGTGGCACGCGTTCCCCCGACATCGTCGGTGCGATCCGCGTCGACCAGGCCTGGGGTCTGGCCCAGATCTCGGTTGCCGCGCATGACATCCATTCCGCTTACTATGGCAGCACCGAACTCACGGGTCACCCCGGTGACAAGTGGGGCTGGGCGGTTCAGGGTTCGTTGTCGATCAAGAACATCCCGACCGGACCTGGCGACAACATCAACCTGCAGGCCGTCTACACGGATGGTGCAAGCCGCTACAACTTCCAGAGCCTGTTCCCGCAGAGCTTCTTCATGTTCAGCGGCACCGGCCTCGCCGGCGCCTACCAGAGCACTGGTTTCGCTGGCATTGCTGACGGCGTCTTCGGCACCGGCACCGGCATCGACACCGTCAAGACATGGGGCTTCCGTGGTGGCTACACCCACAACTGGAATCCGAACTGGGCGAGCGCCATCTATGGTGGCTATGCTCAGTTGAGGTACGGCGACACGGGCAAGGCGCTGATCTGCACCAACTTCGCAGCGATCGCCGTGGCCGGTTCGACCTGTAATCCGGACTTCAACTTCGCGGTCATCGGTGTCAACACCGTGTGGACCCCGGTCAAGAACCTGGCGTTCACTGCTGACGTGAACTGGACGCATCTGGACCAGAAGTATTCCGGCGCCATCAACAGCCCGGGCATTGCTTCCGCTGCCAAGCCGGCAGCCGTGTATGAGCTGAAGGACCAGAACTCGGTCAGCATGCTCCTCCGCGCCCAGCGCAACTTCTAAGATCGATCTTTCGACCGGTCAGAGAACCCCGGCGGGAAACCGCCGGGGTTTTTTCTTGGTCGGTTTTCTTTTCCATTTTTCTTCTTCGTTTTTCTTTCTTCGTTTTTCTTCTTCGTTTTCTTGGCTGCTTTGTTGGTGGCCTGCCTTGGCAGAGCAGGCCTTACGCGAAACGCGAAGGAGTGCCATGCAATTCTTTCGCACTCAAATTTATTTACTTAGCTGATTTACTCAGCTATATTCTCACTCAGCCGACAAGTTGAACTGACGGCTCCTGGCTTCATGCTAGGCCTCCAAGACCTCCGGCAGTGCCCTGCCGGAGGTTTTTATTTTTGCGGTGGCTGCGAGCGCAGTCAGTCGCGCATGAGACGTGCGCGTCCGTTCGGCCGGTAGGCGAGGCGCGCATGGCCCGTGCAGTAGGACTGGCCGTCGGGCGAGGCGTTGCCGCAGAAGCAGAAGTCATCCGCGCCCGGTGTCGAGATCGGCCAGCGGCAGCGGTTCTCCGACAATTCGAGCAGCGAGCAGCGGTTGGCCTCGTCGATGGGTGCATGCGCGAGCGGCGTCTCGTCCTCGCTATGGATCGTGTTGAGCATCTCATATTGCAGCCTGCGAAGGGTCCGCAGGGCCCGCGCGGTGCTTTTTTCCGCGCTCCGCTCCTCCCGCTTGGGACCCCGCGTCAGGTTAAGGCGGCTGAGCTTGCCGATGACGGCATTGCGGCTGACGCCGATATCAGCGGCGATTTCGCGGCAGGACAGGCCGGCGTGAAAATGGCTTTTCAGTAGTTCGATGCGCTCAACGGTCCAGGTTGCAGCGGACGTTGGCGAGGTCGGTGAAGCAGCAGGCATGTTGTGATGGTCCCAGGTTGCAAATCGACCACCCCGTCCGAAATCGTCCGCGTTGCGCTCCCGTTCCTCACGTCCTGCCATTGTCGCGAATCGACAAAAGTCCGTCCTTGATGGCGAGACGGATGCCTTCTTCGATCAAGGTCCGTGCGACGCCGGGAACGCTGGTGCCGTGGGTGCCCTGTCTCACCAGTTTTTCGAGATACGTGATGGTCGAGAGCGCCAAGGTTACGGGAATGCGGTCAGTCTCGGCTTTTTCGGTGGCCATGACGCAAACGCTAGCCTCTTACTCGGGTACATAAAAGTAACGATTAAGACTCTATTTAGAAACGAGGAGGAGTCAAATCCGGATCGAGTCGGTGTCCGAGGCTATTGGAATTGCTGGAGAAATTCCGAGCGCCGGCGCGCCGCGCGGTTTTCACCGGCGACGGAGGTCGGGCTGCGAGGGAGGAAAGGCGGCGTGAGCTAGCCGTGCACGAGCGACTTCTCGATCACGCAATGGATGCCTTTTGAGCCGTTGACGGTCTGCGTCACCCGCAGATCCGCAGCCAGGCTGCACAGCGTATAGGCGTCCTCGCGCGACAGGTTTCGCTTCTCGCCCAGGAGCGCGATCATGTCGCGCAGCGCGCGCACCACGCATTGGTCGAGGTCCGGGTCCATCGCCATGGTCATGTAGTGCGAGGCGGTCTCGGCGCGCGGGTAGGCGAATTTCATGTCCTTGCGCAGCGTGAGGCGGAAGCGGCCTTGCAGCGCGGTCTCGATCGCGGTGACGCAGACCTCGCCATCGCCCTGCACGCCATGGCCGTCGCCACAAGAGAACAGCGCGCCCGGCACGAACACCGGCAAATAGAGCGTGGCGCCCGCACCGAGCTCCTTGTTGTCGAGATTGCCGCCCATCGCGCGCGGGATCAGCGAGGAGATGCGGCCCCAGGCGGGCGGCGGCGCGACGCCCATCACGCCGAAGAACGGCTTGAGCGGCAGGTCGAGGCCCCAGGGCATGCGGCCGACCATCCGCGTCAGATCGAGCGGAATGTTGAGGATGCGCGTCTCATGGAAATCGTCGGGCAGGGTGCCCGAGAGCGGTTTGATCAGATTCCAGCCCCAATCCTGCCGCGGCGTGACGTCGAGGATCTCGACCTCGAGCACATCGCCGGGCTCGGCGCCGTTCACCGCGATCGGGCCGGTGAGGATGTGGCCGGGCAGCATGCGCTCGCTCCTGGCATGAACCTCGAACAGCTCCGGCGGAATATGAAACTGGTTGCGGTCGGGCACTACGTCCGGCCCACCGCTGATGGTGTCGACCGTCACCTCGTCGCCGCTCTCGATGGTGAGGACCGGCTTCAGCTTCGCCTCGAAGAAGCCCCAATGGCAGGTTTCGGGGCTGGATTGCAGGTGGTGACGGGTCATGGGTCTGGTCCGGTTGTTTGCGGTTGTTTTCATCAGGACTCGTCACTGCCGGGCTTGACCCGGCAATCCATCCTCTTTCAAGAAGATTTCTGAAGATGGATCGGCCCGTCAAGGTCCGCGCATCGATAGGCCCGATGATCCCAAAGCGAGGCTCCCCTGTTATTCGTCCTGTCCAAGACGCTCGGCGTCGCGCTGTTGCCGATCAACGTCCTGGTCGAGCTCGGCATTCTCGCGCTCGTTCTGATGACGACGCGCTTTGCGCGAGCCGGCCGCAGGCTTGCGGTGGCCGTGCTGGTCCTGCTGGCGCTCGCGGCGTTCTCGCCGCTCGGCAAGCTCCTGCTCTATCCCCTCGAGTCGCGCTTTCCGCAGTGGGATGCCTCGCGCGGCGCGCCCGACGGCATCATCGTGCTCGGCGGCTCCGTCGACACCGACCTGTCGTCGGCGCATCAGACGCCGGTCGTCGCCCATGCCGCCGATCGCATGCTGGCGCCGGCCGCGCTCGCACGGCGCTACCCGAATGCGCGCATCGTCTTCACCGGCGGGAATGCCAATCTGATCTCCACCGAAGCCAAGGAGGCCGACTACTCCGCGCCGATCCTGGAAAATCTCGGCATCGCCAAGGAACGCCTGATCGTGGAACGCAACTCGCGCAACACCTATGAGAACGCGATGTTCACGAAAGAGCTGGTCGCGCCGAAACGAGGGGAGCGCTGGCTTCTCGTAACCTCGGCGTTCCACATGCCGCGCTCGGTCGGGATTTTCCGCAAGGCCGGTTTTGACGTCGAGGCCTATCCCGTGGATTGGCGAATGGGTGGGCGCGAGGACCTCTTCACCTTCACCAATATGGGTACCGATGGGCTCGTCCGAACCGACATCGCCGTACGCGAATGGATCGGGCTCGTCGCCTACCGCCTGATGGGCCGCACCGGCGAGTTGCTTCCCGGGCCCGCCAAGGACTAGAACGGGGACACAAAAATCGTCGCCCCGGGAGGACGTCATGCAGCAAGAGCGCGCTGAACCGATCGATCTCGCCGGCATCGTGGCCGACCTCAACACGCTGTTGCGGCTGAAGACGACGGTGATCGGCATGAAGCTGTTCGCGCGTGCCGAGGACATGGAGGCGATCCCGAAGATCCGCCGGCCGAACGCGGTTCACACCACCGATCAGATCGTCAGCATGGCTTCGCGCCTCGGCTGGACCGTCGGCATCACCGCCGACGATCTCGTAGGCAGCCAGTGCCGCGCGGTGATTGGCCTCTCCCCGCAGGATGAAAAATGGCTTGCGGGCGAAAACTATGTCGGCGTGTGGCACGGCACGGCCGAGGACGCGCGCAAGCGCCAGGAGGCGCTCGACGTGGTGCCGTTTGGTCAGTACAAGGCGCTCGCCGTGAGCCCGCTGGCGAGCGGGCGGCTCGATCCGCCCGACATTTGTCTGGTCTACGCCACGCCGGGGCAGATGATCATCCTGATCAACGGGCTGCAATATACCGGCTACAAGAAGTTCGAATGGGGCGTGGTTGGCGAGACCGCCTGCGCGGATTCCTGGGGGCGGGCGCTGAAGACCGGCGAGCCCAGCCTGTCCTTGCCATGCTATGCCGAACGGCGCTATGGCGGCGTGCCGGACGAGGAGATGCTGATGGCGCTTAGCCCAGCGCATCTCGCCAAGGCGATCACGGGCATGAAGGCGCTGGCGAAAAACGGCCTGCGTTATCCGATCCCGCCTTATGGAATTCAAAGCGACGTCCGTGCCGGCATGGGCGTGAGTTACGGAAAGAAGTAAATCGTCATTGCGAGCGAAGCGAAGCAATCCGGGACGTCACCGCAGAAACAGTCTGGATTGCTTCGTCGCTTCGCTCCTCGCAATGACGAAGCAACTTGAGGATGCAACATGAGTACTTCGTCGAAATTCGACCTCGTCGTCTATGGCGCGACCGGTTTCACCGGCCAGCTGGTCGCCGAATATCTGGCCGCGCATTACAAGGACGACGAGGCGCTGAAATGGGCGATGGCTGGCCGCAGCCTCGACAAGCTGAAATCCGTGCGCGATGCGATCGGCGCGCCTGACGACACGCCGCTGATCGTCGCGGATGCGGCTGATCCGGCGTCGCTGAAGGCGATGGTCGCGCAGACGAAGTCGGTGATCACGACCGTCGGTCCGTACCAGTTCTACGGTGAAGATCTGCTCGCCGCCTGCGTGGCAGCGGGCACGGATTATTTCGATCTCTGCGGCGAGCCGGTCTGGATGCGGCAGATGATCGACAAGTACGGGGCGGCGGCCAAGACGAGCGGCGCGCGCATCGTGTTCTCGTGCGGCTATGATTCCGTCCCGTTCGAACTCGGTACGTTCTTCGTGCAGGAAGAGGCCAGGCGTGTGCTCGGTGCGCCGGCTGCGCGCGTGAAGGGGCGTGTGCGCGACATGCGCGGTACGCTGTCAGGCGGCACCGCGGCAAGTGCGAAGGCAACCTTCGATGCGGTCGCCAAGGACCTCAGCCTTGTCGCCATTCTCAACGATCACTTCGCGCTGACGCCCGGCTTCACCGGACCGAAGCAACCGAAGGGCAACAGGGCGGCCTATGAGGAGGACCTGCAATCCTGGGCGGCGCCGTTCATGATGGCGCTGATCAACACGCGCAACGTCCATCGCTCCAACATGCTGATGGGCTTTCCGTACGGGCAGGACTTCGTCTACGACGAGATGGTCCTGACCGGCGCCGGCGAGAAGGGCGAGGCCAACGCGAAGCGTGTGATGGCCGCCAACGCCGAGAAGACCGGCCCGAATGCGCCGAAGCCGGGCGAGGGCCCGTCGAAGGAGGAGCGCGAGAACGGTCTCTTCAACCTGCTTTATGTTGCGATCGCGCCCGATGGCCGCCAGGTCCGCGCTGGCGTCACCGGCGACCGCGATCCCGGCTACGGCTCGACCTCGAAGATGATCTCCGAATGCGCGATCTGCCTGCTGCGCGACACGCCCGACGTTCCCGGCGGCGTCTGGACGCCTGGCGCAGCGATGCAGCACAAGCTGATCAAGCGGCTCGAGGCCCACGCGGGGCTGACGTTCAGGGTAGAAGGCTAGCCGCGGATAGTAGGGTGGGCAAAGGCGCGAAGCGCCGTGCCCACCATCTCTCCGCGATTTTCGAACGGAAGTGGTGGGCACGCTTCGCTTTGCCCACCCTACGGCAGCGTGCGCTTACGCCGCTCTCGCATCATACGCGTACATGAAATCCATCCCCCTGGAGCCGAGTGGCAGCAGCCATTTCAGCATCTGATCGCGGATGAAGGCGCCGGTGGCTGAGAATTCGCGCTTGCTGTTGCCGTTGCGGCGGGCGATGGCGACGATCTTCTCCGCGCGGGGGCGGCGCTCGGCTTCAAAATTCTGGAAGGTGGCGCCGAGCTCCTTGCCTTCCGCCATCAGCCGGCCCAGGCGAAGCGCGTCTTCCAGCGCGAGCGAGGCGCCCTGGCCGGCATGCGGGCTCGTCGCGTGTGCGGCATCGCCGATCAGCAGCGAGCGCTTGCGCGACCAGTTCGGAAGGGTCGCGACATCGAGCGTATCGGTGACCACGATATTTTCGGCCGCCTCGATGATCGCGGGGATCGGATCGTGCCAGCCGCGATGGAAGTCGCGCAGATGCTGCTTGAGGGTCGCCTGATCCAGCGCTCGGAACGTCGCCGCGTCCATGCCGTGCGCGGGCTGCGTGCTCCACCACATCACGCCGTCATTTGGATCCGGGCTGCAGAAGCCGTAGCCGAAGAAGCCGCTCTGGCCGAACGTGGTCTCGACGCGCTGGCCGATCGGATAGTTGGCCAGCACGGCGCGCGGCACGAAGCCGCCAAAACCGATCAGTCCGGTGTTGAACGGCTGCGGCCCGTCCGGCACGACCTGGCGGCGCGCCACCGAATGCACGCCGTCGGCGCCGATCAGGAAATCGCCTTCCGCGGTGGTGCCGTCGGCAAAATAGGCGATGATCGGCTGGTCGCCGCGGTCCTCGATCTTGATCAGGCGCTTCTCGAAATAGAGCGAGACGCAGGAGCACCAGGCCTTGTCGATCAGGATCTCGTTCAGCGTGGCGCGACAGATGTTCACCGCAGGCTGGCCGAAGCGCCGCTCCATGTCGCGGTTGATCGAGCCGAGCTTCTGGCCGCTTTGCGAATAGAAGTCGAAGGAATCTGCGATCGAGCCGCGGCTGGTCACTTCGCGGGCGAGCCCGATCTCGTCCATCACCTGCATGCCGTTCGGCGCGATCTGAAGGCCGCCGCCGATCCCCCTGGAATAGGGCCAGGCCTCGAAGATCTGCGCCTCGATGCCGGCACGGCGAAGCAGGATTCCGGCGACGGGCCCGGCGACGCCGGCGCCGATGATGAGGGCCTTGCGGGGACGTGACGACATGGCTTGCTCCTGGGACTGCTGCGGTGCTAGTAAAAATCACGGCCACTAATTATCTTAGTGGCTAAGATATATATTCGCTAAGATATGAGGACGGCCTTGTCAAGAGGGAAAGCGCGCGCAGGCTTAGTGCAGGAACTCGAGGAGGCGATGCGCCGCTCCTCGGCGCAAGGCGTGCTGTACGGCCAGGCCGTTGCGAATGTTGCCGGAATTTCCGGCTCCGACCTCGAATGCATGGATTTTCTGCAACTGGAGGGACGGGCGACCGCAGGACGGCTCGCCGAGGTCACGGGGTTGACGACGGGGGCCATCACCGGCGTCGTCGACCGGCTCGAGAAGGCGGGCTATGTGCGCCGCGAGCGGGACGAGGACGACCGTCGCAAGGTGTTCATCACCATCGTGCCGGAGCATCTCGCCGAGATCGGCAAGCTCTACGTGCCGATGCAGCAGGCGATGCACAAGGTCTGGAGCCGCTATTCCGACGAGGAGCTGAAGCTGTTGCTGCGCTTTGCGACCGACGCCTACAAGGGCGTGCTCGAGGCGACCGAGGCGCTGAACGGCGTGCTCGCCACGCCGCCGGAGAAGCGCGCCAATCTCAAGACGCCGAAGTCGCCTCGCTGACCGGGCGGGCTGCTATCGTCCAAAGCTAGCCCTTGTATTCCACGATATAAAGGCCGGCACTGAAATCGGTGACGTAACAGAGCGCGTTCTTGTCGACGAAGACGTCGGCCGAGTGCAGCACGACGGGACGGTTCGGCCGGGGGTCCATCCACTTCGCGGGCGGCGGCGGAACGAATGCGCCGATCTCTTTCGGGCGAAACTGATCCTTGATGTCGTACACGCGCAGGCCCGCATTCTGATAGGTCGCGAAAATGACCTCCTCGCTGTAGAATGCATCGGGCCGGTTTTCGTGCACGTTGTGCGGGCCGAAATGGCCGCCGACTTTGAGATAGTCCTTGTTCGACGGTGCCGGGAATGTCGAGATGCTGATCGGATTGGACTTCACCTGATTGTCGAAGATCCAGATCGGCTTGAAGCCGTCTTCCTGATTGTCGAGCACCGTCTCGTCGACGACGACGAGCAGGTTGCGGTTGGGTAGGGGAAGCGCGTTGTGCGTTCCGCCGCCGAACGGTGGGGCCCATACCTTGTGGGTGATGAGTTTCGGATTGGACTTGTCCTTGACGTCGACGACGGCGAGGCAGGCGTCGCGCCAGCTGCAATAGGCGACATCATCACGGACGATCGGATGGTGCAGGCCGAAGCGGCCGTTTTGGGTCGGCCAGTTCGGCACTTCGCCGGAAGCCTTGTTCATCCCCGGAAGCCAGTATTTCCCCACGAGCTGCGGTTTCGTCGGATCGGCCAGATCGATCACGATCATGATGTAATCGGTGAAGCCATCCAGCAACGCGGAGGCATAGGCCCAGCGACCGCCAGTCCAGTAGATGCGGTGCAGGCCGGTGCCGTCGACCGGCATGAAACCGATCTGCTTGGGATCGCTCGGCGTGGAGAGATCGTAGACAGCCATGCCGGCCGACCAGTCGCGCTCGTCCTGCTTATCGTCGGCGTGATGGTCGACGGAGCCCTTGTAGTAGTTCTTTTCGTCGGCAAGCTCGGCTTGCGCGAACATGTCCTTGTTGTGGATCACGAGGAGCTTGTCCTCGGCGGCCTGGAGATGCAGCGTCCAGGTGTTGTGCGGAGCGGCGACGTATTTGACGGTCTTCGGGCTCTTGGGATCGCGCACATCGATGACGGAAAAGCCCTTGGAGAAGATGTGGCCGACATAGGCAAAGCCCTCGTGGACCATGATCTGCACGCCATCGCAGCGTCCGCCCTGGTCGCTGTAGCCGACAAGCTTCAGGTTGGCGGTGGCGTAGTCGGGTTTGGGAAGATCGTTGCTCATCGGCTGCCTCTGCAAATTCCAATACGGGAAGAAAGTCGTCCGAAGGGTTCGGGAGGAAGGCGGCCGCAGCGAAGAGCGCGACCGCCTCCATGGTTGCTTGCCTTGTGCTGCTACTTCACGCCCCAGATCTTCTTGTACTCGTCGCGATAGCCGTTGCCGGGATCGAACTTGTTATCCTTGCCGCCGTCTTTCTCGACATTGTCAGCGGTGAAGAGATGGACGTGGGGAACGAACCCGCTCGGCTTCTCGCCAGCGAAGGCGCGGTTGATCTCATCGATCATGATCCAGCCCTGCAGGTTCAGCGGCTCAGCCACGGTTGCGTTCTGATATTGTTTTTCGCGGATGCGCTTGAACGCGGGAACTGAACCGTCCCCCGCTGATATCTGCTGCGGGAATCCTTCGGCCGGATCCACGCCCGCCGCTCGCAGCGCTGGCGCCGAGAAGTCGTAATAAAGGTCGTTGACTGCGATCGAGTAGGTCCACTGCTTGCCGTACTTGGAAAGCAGCGACGTTGTGAGCTGGCCCATCCGGTTGGAGAGATCGGCAATCGGCGTGTCGACGACTTCGAGCACCTTGCAGCCCTTGCAGCCTTCCACGGCAGCCCGCTCCGCGTTGGTCTTGGCGGTCGCGATGGCATAGATCGAGTCCGTGAACAGGATGACGCCGGCGTGGCCATCTGACTTCACGACAGCCTGGAGCCCTGCGGATTTCGCGACCTCGGTCGGATCAGTCGTCACATTGGTGAAGACGGCGGGAACGCCTTCGACTGGTCCCGGCGTCGGCCCGGCATGCCAGCCGATGATCTTGATACCGGCGGCGGCAGCCTGCTCGAGCAGCGGCTGCTGCTCCTTGCTGTCGATGCCGACGTTGAGGATGCCGTTGGGCCTCATTGCGATCGCCTGCGTCAGCGCGGTTGCGTGTCCGGGCACGGTGCCCTGGCCGTCGAGCTGGCGCACGTCCCAGCCCAACGCTTTGGCAGCCTCCGCCGCGCCGTCGCCTGCACCTTGCGCACCGCCATTGCGCTGATCGGTTGAGACGATGACGATCAGCTTCTTGCCCTGTGCTTTCGCACCCGTGGTCGGCCCGTCCCATTTGGTCACGGGAGCTGCCACGTCTTGAAGAAAGGTCTTTGCCTTTTCGATATAGGCGGCGTCGTCATCGGCGCGCGCCCAGGCCGTGCCGAGCAGCAGGACGCTCGCCGACGCCAAAAACCCTTTCAGTACGACTTTGCTCGCTATCATTGCTTCTCTCCCCGGAATGAACTGGCAGCCAGAGGCGGCCGCCAGGCCGGCTTTGCCGGCGGTTTACGCAGCGGCGTCAGGTGGCCCTGGCCGTCTCTGCGGATTTTGATTGGGTCGGCATTGCCTTTGGATCGCGTGGTGGTGGCTTGGCGACCGCACGACGGCGCTGCGCGAACGCCGCGAGCGCGATCGCGACGACCAGCGTCGTGCCATTGAACAGCGGTTCAATGAAGAAGGCGCCGCCGAACAACTGGATGCCGGAAATGCCGACGGCGAGAATCAGGATGCCGAACACACTTCCCCAAACATTGACGCGGCCGGGCTTGATCGTCGTCGATCCCAGGAAGGCGCCGACGAGGGCAGGGAGAAGGAAGTCGAGGCCCACATTCGCCTGGCCGATGCGCAGCTTTGCCCCGAGCACGCAACCTGCGAGCCCGGTGATGACGCCGGAGGCCATGAACACGCCGATCACATAGGCCCGCACCGGAATGCCGTTGAGCGCGGCTGCCTTCTCGTTGGCGCCAATCGCGTAGATGAAACGGCCGATCGGCAGGCGCTCGCTGACGATCCACAAGACCAGCGCGAGCCCAATCACGTAGAAGGCGGGGATCGGTATGCCGAACACTGACGCCCAGTTAATCGCCACGAAATCGGGCGGTAGGTTGCCGATGATCTGGCGGCCTTCGGTGTGCCACAGCGCAAGCGCATAGAGGATCGTGCCAGTGCCCAGCGTCGCGACGAAGGCGTCGACCTGGGCGACTTCGACCAGCACGCCATTGACGAGACCGACGAAGCCTGCGCAAGCCACGACCAGCAGGATCGCGATCGGCCACGAGATGCCGTATTTCACCTGGAAGCTGATCGCCAGGATGTGCCACATCACGATGCCGAAGCCGACCGTGAGATCGATGCGGCCGGCCATCATCGGCAGGGTCGCAGCGAGCGCCAGCAGCGCAACGATGGACTTGTCGGCAAGGATCGAGCGTGCGTTGAGCCAGGTCGGGAAAGTATCCGGCAGGGCGATCGAGAAGAAGATGATCAGGAGCAACGTCAGCAAGGGCAAGCCGTACACCGGGAGCAATCGCAAGATCGCCTGCCCGTTGGTCAGCGCTGCGAGTTCGGGGCGCGTAGGCTCCAGGGCGTTCGACTTGATGGATTGCATCTTAGGCCTCGGTCAGTGAGCCGCCCCTTACGCTGCGACGGAGTTGCCCGCGACGCTGGCGGACGCGGCGGACAACAGATTGCTGATGGACAGATCGTCGGAATGAAGCTCGCGAACGACGTGGCCGCGGCTGAACACCAGTGCGCGATGGCAGACCTTTGCGATCTCCTCGAAGTCGGTCGAGACGATCAGGATGGCGGCGCCTTCGGAGAGCGCCACATCGAACAGCTTGTAGATCTCCGCCTTCGAGCCGACGTCCACGCCAGCGGTCGGATCCTCGAAGACATAGACTTTGGACTTCAGATTGAGCCAGCGCCCGATCGCGACCTTCTGCTGATTTCCGCCGGACAATAGCTCGATCGCCAGGTTTGGATCGTTGGGCCGAAGATCAACAGTCACGCCGAGCCGCCTCGCTGTCGCACGCTCCTTCGCCGGTGCAAGCCAGGTCGAAGCCGTGTGTCCTGCTGCGAGGGGATTGAGGAAGAAGTTCTCCCGCACCGACAGGCCGGGGACGATGGATTCTCCGACGCGGTCCGCACAGACGAGGCTGATCCCGAGGTCCATCGCACTCCGCGGAGAAGTAATCTCGACAGGCACGCCGTCGACCAGGATTTGTCCGCCGGTAACCGCTTCCATGCCGAACAGCGCGCGGCCGAAGGCCTCCTGGCCTGCGCCACGCAAGCCGACGAGACCAACGATTTCGCCGGCGTGGATACGGCAGTCGATCGGCCCAACGGACGTCATCGATGCATGGTCGAGTTCGAGGCGAGCCGCGCCTTCGCGCTCGGCGGGCCGTCGGAAAACCTGAGAGGGCTCGCGTCCCACGATGAGCAGGATGGTTTCGTCCGGCGATGTCTGCGTGACCATGCGCTCGCCGGCCATCCGGCCGTCGCGCAATACGACCATCCGGTCGGCCACCTCGAACACCTCGTCGAGGCGGTGCGAGACATAGATCATGCCTACACCGTGATCGCGCAGGCGACGGAGTGCCGTGAACAGGCGCAATACCTCGTCCGCAGGAAGACTTGCGGTCGGCTCATCAAGCACCAGGATTTCCGCGTCAGTCGCAAGCGCACGGGCGATCGCGACCAGCGATTTCTCCGTTCGTGTCAGGCTCTGGATACGGAGGTCCGGATCGATGTCGGCGCCGAGTCTTGCAAGGGCAAGCTCGGCCCGCTTGCGCGCCTTGGTCCAGTCGATGACGCCAAAACGGCGGGGATAGCCGAGGGTCAGGCAGATGTTTTCGGCCACCGTCATCCAGTCGATCAGTCCGAGATCCTGATGGATGAACGATAGGGGCAGGCGCCTGACCGAGGACGTCATATCCTGGCCTGCATAGGAGATTGTTCCGCTGTCGGCGGAGTACACGCCCGCCAGAATTTTGATCAGGGTCGATTTGCCAGCGCCGTTCTCGCCAAGAAGAGCGACGACCTCGCCGCGGCCCACGGCCATGCTCACCTCGTTGAGGGCCTGGGTACCGCCGAAGCGCTTGCACAGACGATCGATCCGAAGCACCTTGGACTGAGTGCCCTCGGGCGGCTCGTCATCACTGCACCGAGAGCCATCGCCTGTCACTGCGGCGTTCCTCCCATCGCGCAGAAGATTTCCTCGCGAACGATTTGGTTCGTCTTTTTCATCATTGTGCAACCGCGCTTCTTTGCGTCGCGACATGCATTCGAGCACCATTTCGTTCGAGCAGACGGCTCTCGCGAAAGGTCAATCGATTAGAATTGTCGGGTCTCAGCTTGTCAATCGAGATGTCTGCGCCCGAGCATCACGGATTGGACATATTCGAGATGCTTGGGCGCAGCGCAGCACGGCGAGAGCGTGCGTCAGGAGTGCAAGCCGCTTCCTAATCCTCGCTGTCATGCCCCGCGAAAGCGGAGCATCCAGTACGCCGCGGCTTCTCCGTATTCGTCGCCGTCTCTGGAATACTGGATCGCCCGGTCGAGCCGGGCGGTGACAACGAGAGTAGTGCCACGCTATCACGGCGGCGTCCCGCAGAGCCCTGTGGCGTGCGCCAAGTTTCCTGAACGTGTGCTAGGGCTCCAGCGAAGCCTCGCCGACGCCGGATTGCCACGCCTTGTAAGCCTGCGCGGCCGCGATCATGCCCCACATCGTCCCCAACATCATCCAGAAATGCCGCCAGTGGTCGGTGTCGATGATGAAACTTTCGCCGACGGTGCCGACGAAGGCCGAGAAGATCGCAAGATAGGCGCGCTGCCAGGGCACGCGTACGAAGACGTTGCGAAAGCCTGTGATCACGGTGGTGAAAACCAGCGCAGGATAGCAGATGCCGGAAAGCCAGCCGCCGGACATGAAGGCGTTGAGATAGGAGTTGTGGGTATCCTCCGGGAAGTAGCGGTGGAATTGCAGGGGGCCGATCCCGAACGGCAGGTCGAGCGCCATCTCCGCGCCGAGGATGTGGCGGCCGAAGCGGCCGAAGCGGCCTTCGTCGTAGCTCTGGTCGAAGCTCGCGCGCTGCTTGAACATCTCGGCGATGGAATCGAATGAGAGCAGGATCGCGATCAGCGCCAGCCCCAGCGCGGCCGCGACCAGCGCCATGACGATGATGCGCGAGCGCTGCGCATTGCTCCGGCTGGTCAGCACCATCAGCGCCAGCATGAAGCCGGAGGTCAAGATCAGGCCGCCCCACGCGGCGCGCGAGAAGGCGAGCAGGATCGCGAGTGCCATGATGGCGAAGGCGATCGCGTTGCGGAACGCCTTGGCCAGTTTGTCCGAGACCACGCTCTGCAATGAAAACAGCGCCGGCAGGATCAGGAACGCGCCGAGCACGTTCGGGTCCTTGAACGTGCCGCGCGCGCGCTCGTAGAGCGTCAGGAGGTCGTGGCCGCCGGGAACGAGATTGAAGTAGCCGGCGATTGCCGAGGTTGAGGCGACCATCGCGCCGACCACGAGGCCGCGGCGCAGCATGTCGAGCCGCGCCGCCGTATCCTCCGATGTGACCATGGCGAAGAACACCACCGTCACCGCCATGTACCAGGAGGTCGCGATCCAGCTTGCCACCTCGGACTGGCCGAGCAGCGGAATGGCGCTGATGGTGTAGCCGACATTGAGCAGGATCAGCAGCAGCACGAGCGGCATGAAGACGAGGCGAAGCCGCAGGCCGGTGGCGAAGAAGGTGACAGTCGCAAGCAGCGTCACGATCTCGTAGGGGCTGGGCTCGATGAAGACGATCGCACCGGAGGCACCGACCAGCCATACCATCGCCCGCTGCAGGGCAAGAACGCCGGGCGCAGCGGGTCGCGCTACGTTCATTCCCCCGGCCGTCGCCGCATACGCCATCACACGCTCACACGCTCACGCAACTGGTACACACAACCACGGTGTCATCGTCCGGCTTGACCGCGCGATCCAATACTCCGCGGCGGCGAAGTTAAACCTCGGCGCCGCGGAGTACTGGATGCCCCGGTCAAGCCGGGGCATGACTACGTTTCAATACGCGTTCTCGTTCTTGGTCAGCAGCGAGATCGGCGTCTTCAGGAGAATGTAGAGGTCGAATAGCACCGACCAGTTCTCGATATAGTAGAGATCGAACTCGACGCGCTTCTGGATCTTCTCCTCGTTGTCGATCTCGCCGCGCCAGCCGTTGATCTGGGCCCAGCCGGTGATGCCCGGCTTGACGCGGTGACGGGCAAAATAGCCGTCGACGGCCTCGTCGAACAGCCGGCTCTGGAGCTTGCCTTGGACGGCGTGCGGGCGCGGGCCGACGAGGGAGAGATTGCCGGAGAAGACCACGTTGAAGAGTTGCGGCAGCTCGTCGAGGCTGGTCTTGCGGATGAAGCGGCCGACGCGGGTGACGCGCGGATCGTTTTTGGTGACGACCTTCGAGGCTGTCGGGTCGGCCTGATGGTGATACATCGAACGGAATTTGTAGACGTCGATGCGCTCGTTGTTGAAGCCGAAGCGCTTTTGTCGGAACAGCACGGGGCCGGGGCTGTCGAGCTTCACCGCCAGCGCCACCAGCGCCATCACGGGAAGGGCAGCGAACAGCGCGAGGCCGCCGACGATGCGGTCGAACAGCCATTTCATCACCAGATCCCAGTCGGTGATCGGCGCCTCGAACACGTCGAGAGTGGGCACCTCGCCGAGATAGGAATAGGAGCGCGGACGGAAACGCAGCTTGTTGGTGTGGGCGGAGAGGCGGATGTCGACCGGCAGCACCCAGAGCTTCTTCAGCATCTCGAGGATGCGCGTCTCGGCCGAGATAGGCAGCGCGAACAGCACGAGATCGACGCGGGTGCGGCGGGCGAACTCGACGATATCGTCGACCTTGCCGAGCTTCGGCGCGCCCGCGCAGGTGTCGAGCGCGCGGCTGTCGTTGCGGTCGTCGAACACGCCGAGCACGTGGATGTCGGAGTCCTCCTGCGCCTTCAGCGCCTCGACCAGCTCTTCGCCATTGCTGTCGGAGCCGACGATGATGGTGCGGCGGTCGAGCCGGCCCTCGCGCGCCCAGGTACGCACCAGAGTTCGCAGCGCCAGGCGCTCGGCGACGAGCGCGGCGAGGCCAAGGGAGAAGAAGGCGGCGAGCCACAGCCGCGAGACTTCGCTGCCGACCCTGGCGAAGAAGGAAATGCCGATGGACAACAGGAACACGAACGACCATGACGAAATCATCCGCGTCATCTGGCGGAGCTGACCGCGGAAGAGCTGCACCTGATACATGTCGGCGGCCTGGAAGCAGATCACGGTTGCCGCTGCGACGGCGCAAATCGCGGCGAGATATTCCCAGCGGATGCCGGTCAGCGGCGCGACATAGCCGAAGTAAAGTACCGTGCCGACGAGGCTGAGCAGGACAAAATCGGCGACGCGCACGAAGCCGGCGATCACGATCGGCGAATAGGCGCGGGCGACCTTCTGGTTGACGACGGCGAGTGCTGCCGGCGAAAGCCGGCGACGGCGTTCGACAAAGGGCTTGTCAACGGGTGCAGCCGCGGCACTGGTCGCGGCGTCGAGCATCGAGCGTGCGTTGAGCGGTTCCACGGTCGTCCACGTCCATTCCTGAAACCCGCCGGACGCGCATATAGGCGCGCGAAGCGCGGAAGTCCCCCTTGCTCTCGCTTATCGGACAAATCGGAAGAAACTCTAAAGCCGCCTTAAGGATGGCTAATGATGGGTAAACGCGTCCCGGTAGCCGGCAAGCACGCCATCCACCATCGCCTGCTGGGAAAAGTGCGCCGAGATCCGCTCGCGCAACCTCGCTGCGCGCTGGGCAGTCGCTTGCGGATCGTCCAGCGCAGCCCCAATGGCCTCCGCCATGGCCTCGGGATTGCTCGGGGCGAAGAGGGCGGAACTCCCGGCGTCGAAGATCTCGGGGATGCCGCCGACGCTCGCGGCGATCATGGGGATGCCGGCCGCACCGGCTTCGATCACGACATAGGGCATGGAATCGCCGCGCGAGGGAACGACCAGCAACCGGCCTTTGGAGAAGCCGTAGCGCGCCTTGACGTGGCCGATGAAGCGGATCGAATTGGTTAGGCCGAGCCCCTCGACCTGCGCCTTCAGCGCCGCCATCTCCTCGCCGTCGCCGCCCAGCGTCAGCGTGACTCTCCGACCGTCGGCGTGCAGGCGGGCCACCGCGTCGACGAGGAGATCGGCGCCCTTGATACGCCGGAACTCGCCGACATAGGCAAGGTCGGTCGCATCGTCCGCGGTGACGACCGGCTCGAATTCCTCCGGCGTCACGCCATTGAAGACGCAGCGCACCACGCCTTTGGGCTTGCCGACGATGCGCTGATAGGTGTCGCGGGCAAAGGCGCTTTCGAACAGGAACAGGTCGGTGCTGTTCGTCAGCGTCCGTTCAAGTCGCGCATAAAACTCGCCCTTGAAGGTGTGCAAAGGATAATGCAGCGAGCCGCCGTGCGGGGTGTAGATGCGGATGGTGTCGTTCGAGCGCCGCCTGAGCCGCACGAAGGCGCCGGCCTTGGCGCCATGGCCATGTATCACATCCGGCTCGAGCTTGGCGATCAGGCGCCTCATGCGCAGCCACACGAGAAAGTCGTCGGGCGATGGTTCGCGGCGGATCGCCAGCCGATGGACGCCGAGCTTCAGGCGCGGCGCGATCTCGGCCAGCGCGTTCGCTGCGCGCTCGCCGCCGGTGAGATCGTCGGCGAGAATCCCGACATGATGTCCACGATCGACCTGGCCGTTGGCGAGGTCGAGGATGTGACGGAAGATGCCACCGACCGGGGCACGCACGGCGTGCAGGATGCGAAGCGGCTGGTCGAGAGAGGGGGGCATGATCTGAACCAGCGCTCGCAGGCGACGTCGGAGCAATCCACTGAATATCGATGCCGATTAAGGGGTCTCATGGTTAACAAACGGTGTTCGCGCGTCGCGCCATGCGCGCGTGCGGCGCGATTAACCCAGCGGCAACCTTAATGGAGTGTAATCGCCTCGGTTGAGGTGGGTGGCGGCGTTGCCCTGCGGGAGTGTGCGATGCGTTTAGCGTTCTGGCGTGCCGGCAAGGACAAGGCCGTGATCGAGCGGGCCTTGCACAAGCCCGAGCCGAGGCCCGCGGCCGCCGTCGCGCGGGCGCAAGCCGAAGCCGGTGACATCGATCTGCATGCGCTCGGTGCCGCGCTCAAGCGCAGGCGTGGCTTCATCATCCTGCCGACGGTGCTGGCGCTGGTGCTCGCGCTTGCCGGCGTCAATCTGGTGACGCCGCGCTACAAGTCGGAAGCCCGTATCCTGATCGACGGGCGCGAGAACGTCTTTTTGCGTCCGTCCAGCGACCGCAGCACCGAGGAACGGCAGGCGCTCGACGCCGAGGCCGTCACCAGCCAGGTGCAACTCGTGCTGTCGCGCGATCTGGCGCGCGAGATCATCAAGAAGAACAAGCTCGCAGAGCGGCCCGAATTCGATCCGGTGCTCCAGGGTGTCTCGCCGCTGAAATCGCTGGCGGCATTGTTCGGAATTGGCCGCGATCCGTTCTCGATGACCCCTGAAGAGCGGGTGCTGGATGCCTATTACGACCGCCTGACGGCCTACGCGGTCGACAAGTCTCGCGTGATCGTCGTCGAGTTCCAGTCGACCGATCCGGAGCTCGCCGCGCGCGTCGCCAACTCGATCGCCGATGGCTATCTGGTGCTGCAACAGAATGCGCGCCAGGAGCAGGCCAAGTCGGCCAGCCAGTGGCTGTCGGGCGAGATCGAGAACCTGCGCAAGAAGGTCTCGGACGCCGAGGCCAAGGCCGAGGATTTTCGGTCCAGGTCGTCGCTGTTCGTCGGCACCAACAATACCACGCTGTCGAATCAGCAGATGGGCGAGCTCAACACCCAGCTCAACAATGCGCGCGCGATGAAGGCCGATGCCGAGGCCAGGGCGCGGCTGATCCGCGAGATGCTCCAGAGCGGCAAGCCGATCGAGGCATCGGAGGTGCTGAATTCTGAGCTGATGCGCCGGCTGTCCGAGCAGCGTGTGACGCTGCGGGCGCAGCTCGCCGAGCAGTCCTCGACGCTGCTTGGCAATCATCCGCGCATCAAGGAGTTGAAGGCGCAGATCGGCGATCTCGATACGCAGATCCGTGACGAGGCGGGCAAGATCTCGCGCTCGCTGGAGAATGACGCGCGAATCGCCGGCAGCCGCGTCGACAGCCTCACCGCCGGCCTCGAGCAGCTCAAGAAGCAGGCGACCTCGACCAATGGCCAGGACGTCCAGCTTCGGGCGCTGGAGCGCGAGGCCAAGGCGCAGCGCGACCTGCTCGAGACCTATCTCGCCAAATATCGCGAGGCCAATGCCCGCGAGACCATCGACACCGCGCCGACCGAAGGGCGCATCATTTCGCGCGCCATCGTCTCGAACACGATCGCCTATCCGAAGAAATTGCCGATCGTGCTCATCGCGACGCTGGCGACGCTGCTGCTCAGTGCCGGCATCGTCGTCACCGGCGAGCTCCTGCACATGACCGCGCCGCGTGCAATCGCCGCATTCACGCCGGCTGCAGCGTCGCGCGTCGTTCCCCGCAGTGAACCAGCCGTCGAGCCCGAGCCCATGGTGAGCGAGCCGACGCCGCTCCAGCCGGAGATGGCTTCCGACGCTGGCATCACCGAGTTTGCCGAGATCGAACAGCTTGCCGACAGCCTGCGCGGCGCCGGCAACGGCGCGCGCAAGGTGACGGTGCTCGGCACCGCGGCGGGCGATGCCATCACGCTGACCGCGCTGACGCTGGCGCGCCATCTGGCGCGCGAGGCGCGGGTCGTGGTCGTCGATCTCGCTGCATCGTCGCCGACGATTTCGGCGATCTCCGCCGATCCGAGCGCTCCCGGCCTTGCCGAATTGATGCAGGGCGAGGCCTCGTTCGCCCAAATCATCACCAAGGACAGGCTCTCGCGTCTGCAACTGGTGGCGGCGGGTCGCGACGGCTTCGACCGCAGCCTGCTGCAATCGCCGCGCGTGATGCTGGCAATCGACGCCTTGCTCCGCGTCTACGATCACGTGCTGCTCGATGCCGGTACCGCCTCCGACCTGCCTGCCGAGCTGCTGACGACGAATGCCCGCGCCGTCGTGGTTCCGGACGCCGGCATGCCCACTGAAGCCCGCACCTCGATGTGCGAACAGCTCAAAGCGGTCGGCTTCAGCGAAGTGACGATGCTGAAGAAGCCGGTGCAGCCATCGGATGCGGTGGAGGCGCCTCGCGTGGTGGCGGCCTAGGCGAGCGCTGCGCTGGGCGCGATCATCAATCTAACCACGCAGTCGGTGTACCCTCTCCCCTTGCGGGAGAGGGTCGTTCGACAGCTAGTTCTTACCCGAACGCCTGTCGCACCTTGCGCGCGAGGTCGAACAGCATCTGGTTCTGCTTCACGAGGCGCTTGCCGTGGCTCAGCGACGACATCGCCATCGCCGCGAGCTTGCCGCGCGAGGTCAGCGGGACGAAGCTGTCGAAAATCTCTTCGTCGCTCTTGCAGAACATGCGCTTGTAGTCGTCCGAGCCGACGCCGAGATCGAGTGCGTGATAGCCTGCTTCCGCATAATGGTCGATGATGTTGCGCAGCAGGATCAGGCCGGGGCTGAAGCGCGAATGCTCCGACATCGTGTAGGTGTTGAACATCGTCGAGAAGCGGCAGCCGTCGGCGACGCCGGCGAAGATCGCGATCACCTCCTCGTCGCATTCCAGCGCATGGATGTCGATGATGCGGGCCTCGCCGCGCGACCTCAGGCAGGTCGAGCGGATGAATGCCTCGACGCCGGGCTCGGCGAATACGTTCGGCAGCTTCTGCTCCGCCATCCGTATCGGCTTGACGCGGAAGAACCAGTCGAGCAAGCGCGTGATGTCGTCATCGGTGGCGGCGACGTGATAGCGGTAGCCGGCGAGCGCCTGAAGTTTCTTTTCCTTGCTCTTCAGACGACGGCGGAAGGAGTTGCTGATGCGCGACGCCGGCGGGTCGCCCGGCTGCATCGCGAGCAGCGGGCAGCCATTGATCGAATTTTGGCGTGGCAGAAGTGCGAACGGGTTTTGCTGGTCGCGCCAGCGTATTGGTTGCTGTGACAGCGCGAGCACGTCGACGCCGCTGCGCGCGCGCAGGGCCGCGAACAGCGCGTCGAGATCGGCGTTGTTGGCGTGGCTTGCGAAATCGGCGTCCCACAGGCCCATGTTGAAGGTCGTATGCTTGCCGCCCATGAAGCAGGCGACCGTGACGCCGCGGTTTTGCCGCGTGCACAGCGGCAGCACGACGAGCGGCCGGCGTTCGGCATCGCGGGCAATGACAATGAAAGGCGTTGCGCCTTCATGCTCGCCGGCGAGACGCTGCCAGGGGGCGAGCAGGTCGAAGCGCTGATAGGGTGTTGCGAGGTGACCGGTGTTTTCCAGCGCGCGCCACACCGGTTCGGCCATGGTGAGATCGCTGACGATGTCGACCTCAGCGATACGGCTCGCTTTCGACCGCGCTGGCGCTTCTGCCGTCCGGCTTTGCATCGCCGCAGCCATGGTCATTCGCGAAACCTGTCGAGAAAACGGAAAATGAGCGTAATTCGGCCTGCGGCCGACCTTTGCAAAGAAAGGTCAACAAAGAGTAAGGAGAATGCGAAGGGGAACCGGCCGCTCGTCGGTTTGCAATGGGTGGGATTTTGGCGTCCGATGATCGATGGATGGAACGGCTGCGGCTGGAACTGGCCTGGTTCACCGGCCAGCACCGGTTGCGCGGACGGAGGGCAGGTGGCGCCGGTGCGATCCTGCGCTTTCAGCGCGTCAGGCCGCGCGGGCGCGTGCCCTTCCGGCCGCTGCTTGCCAATGAGATCACGCCAGAATTCCTCGACCGCGTGCTTCGCGCGCTGAAGCGGTGGAAGTTCGACATCGTCGGCATGGATGAGGTCTGCCGGCGCGCGGTGACGCTGCCCGAGCGGCGGCGCTTCGTGGCGCTGAGCTTCGACGGTGCGTACAAGGATCTCGCCACGTTCGCTTATCCGGTGCTGTCGCGCCACGGCGTTCCCTTCACGGTCTACGTGCCGACGGCCTTTCCCGACGGCGTCGGCGAAGCCTGGTGGCTCGCGCTCGAACAGGTGATTGCGCGCGAAAGCCGCATCAGCCTGATGATGGGCGACAAGGAGCAGCGCTTCGTCGTCACCGCGCGCGCGGAGAAGCAGGCACTGTTCACGCTGCTCGAAGAGTGGCTCAGAACCTTGCCGTCGGCCGAGCTCTCGACTGCGATCAACGATCTCTGCAAGCGCCATCAGGTCGACCTCGCCGCCGTCTCGCGCGAGGCGTCGATGGATTGGTCGGATCTTTCGAAACTCGCGGCCGACCCGCTGGTGACGATCGGCAGCGCGACGGTGAACTATGCTGCGCTCGCCACCATGAAGGATACGGCCGCCGCGCGCGAGATGGCGATGGGCAAGGCGGTGGCGGAGTCCGCGTTCCACCGCGAGATCGGACACTTTGCCTATCCGTTCGGCGATCGCAGCTCGTTCCGGCGCAGCCATGTGGTGATGGCGGAGGAGGCGGGCTTTGCCAGCGCGGTGTCGACGATTCCTGGCATCGTGGACGTCGAGGGGCGGACCAATCTGCGCGCGCTACCGCGGATTTCCTGGGACGGCCGGCGCCGCTCGTTGCGGATGCTGCGCGTGCTTGTCTCCGGCGTGACGTTTCCGCCGGTGAAGCCGACGGGCAGTACGACGTCTTGAGTTAAGTTCGATCCGGGAGGATGAGTGGACACCAGAGCTTGCTGCCGACAAACGCGCAAGCGCGTTTGCGTAGGCTAGACCGGGTCGGGCCGCTGCATCCAGCTCACGACCGGCATTGCCGGCAGCACCCAGCCCATGCCGACCACGACGTAGTAGATCGCCTGCCGCCAGCCGGATTCTGCGATCCACGGCATCTGCGCCAGCGTCATGCCGAGCAGCGCCCAAATTGCCGCGAGCACCAGGAGCGCGATGGTACCGAGGAACTTGCGGGTGCGGATCTTCATGGCGGGAGCTTGCGGCTTTTCGCGTAACTTGCGCTGCGGGAGCGGGGGACTATAAGGGGCGCGCAGTTTGGTTCAAGCATTGGTTTCTCCGGCCAAAATGACCACGATATCAGCTCCGTCCGACCCGCATCGCGCCGTGCGCTGGTGGCTCATTTCCGTGGCCGCGCTGATCGCGCTGATGGTGCTGGTCGGCGGCGCGACGCGGCTGACGGAGGCCGGGCTCTCGATCGTCGAATGGAAGCCGGTAACGGGTGCGCTGCCGCCACTCACCGAGACGCAGTGGACCGAGGCTTTCGAGGCCTACAAGAAGATCCCGCAATATCGCGAGCTCAATGCTGGCATGAGCTTGTCTGAGTTCAAGACCATCTTCTGGTGGGAATGGAGCCACCGGCTGCTCGGCCGCTTCATCGGCGTCGCCTATCTGTTGCCATTCCTGTTTTTCCTGTGGCGAGGCGGTCTGTCGAGCGAATTGAAACGGCGGCTGTGGTTGCTGTTCGGCCTCGGCGGGCTGCAAGGCGCGGTCGGCTGGTGGATGGTGGCCTCTGGCCTGTCTGAACGGGTCGAAGTGTCGCAGTATCGGCTGGCGACGCATCTGGTTCTGGCGCTGCTGATCTTCGCCGGCATCGTCTGGACCTTGCGACGGCTCGGCGCGCGCCAGGAGATCGTTGCCCCTGTGCGATTGAAGTTCACGAGCGCGCTGCTCGTTGTCGTGACCTTCGTGCAGCTTTATCTCGGCGCGCTGGTGGCGGGTTTGCGGGCAGGTCGCGCCTACAACACATGGCCCGAGATCGACGGCGCATTCATCCCGTCGGCGGAGCGGCTGTGGTTCGAGACGCCGTGGTGGCGCAACCTGTTCGACAATGTGCTCACCGTGCAGTTCGAGCACCGCATGACGGCCTACGCGCTGTTCGCGCTGGCGGCACTGCACGCGTTCGACGCCGTACGCTCGCGCGCAGGTTCTGCTGCGAGCGGTGCCGTGTGGCTGTTCGCGGCGGTGAGCCTGCAGGCCGTGCTCGGTATCCTGACACTGCTGAACCAGGTGCCGATTGGGCTTGCGCTCGCACATCAGGCGGTCGCGATCCTCGTGTTGACGCTGGCGGTGATGCAGGCAGAGCGGCTCGCGGCGCGAAAGCCTGCGGAGACCTGTTCGCGTGTCGTCCCCGCGAGCCAGGTCGGCTGATCAGCAATAACCGTAGACGCCGCAGGCGTAGGGCAGGCGCCAGTAATAATCGACCTGCGGGCCGCCGTAATACGCCCCCTGATAATCGTAGTCCCAGGGACGGCCGTAATAACCCGGCAGCGTATACGCGCCCGGCAGGAGCGGGGTGCCCGGCAGATTGCGGATGTAGCTGCCGACGCCGTAGGCCGGCGAGATCAGCGCGTCCGGATCGGTCTCGACCCAGACCTGCGGCGGCTCCGCCGGCGCGATCGTGGTGCGGAACTTGTAATGTGGCCGCGGCAGGCCCGGCGGCAATTGCTCGACGTGTCGTTTCTTGTGCACGACGACCTGATCGGCCGCGAGTGCGCTCGTGACCATCAGCGTCACGGCCAGAGGGGACATTATCCAGCGCAGCATGGTCGGCTCCGAATCAATCTGGGCGACCCAGTATGTCAGCCGGGATCGCAGATAGCGTTAACGAGCCGCGGCGTCATTCCGGGCGTCGCGAAGCGACGAACCCGGAATCCGGAAGTTGCGGCGCGAGATTCCGGGTTCGCCTCTTCGAGGCGCCCCGGAACGACGGCATATTACGCGCCCAGCGCCTGCTCGAGGTCCGCGATCAGGTCCTCCTTGTCCTCGATGCCGATCGACAGGCGCACCACGTCGGGGCCGGCGCCTGACCTCACCTTGGCGGCATCGTCGAGCTGGCTGTGCGTGGTCGAGGCGGGGTGGATTACCAGCGAGCGGGTATCGCCGACATTGGCCAGATGCGAGAACAGCGTCAGCTTCGACACCAGGCTGACGCCGGCGTCATAGCCGCCCTTCAGGCTGAAGGTGAACACCGCGCCCGCGCCCTTCGGCGCGTATTTGCGCGCAAGCTGACTGTACTTGTCGCTGGCAAGACCGGCATAGCTCACCGACGCCACGGCGGAATGGCCGGACAGGAATTCGGCGATCGCCTTGGCATTGTCGCAGTGCTTCTGCATGCGCAGCGGCAGCGTCTCGATGCCTGTGAGAATGAGGAACGCGTTGAACGGCGAGAGCGCAGGGCCGAGGTCGCGCAGGCCGAGCACGCGGCAGGCGATGGCAAAGGCGAAATTGCCGAAGGTCTCGTGCAGCTTGATGCCGTGATATTCGGGGCGAGGCTCCGAGAGCATCGGATATTTGCTGTCCTTCGACCAGTCGAAGGTGCCGGCATCGACGATGACGCCGCCGATCGAGTTGCCATGGCCGCCCAGAAATTTCGTCAGCGAGTGCACGACGATGTCGGCGCCGTGGTCGATCGGTTTGATCAGATAGGGCGTGGCCAGCGTGTTGTCGACGATCAGCGGCACGCCGGCCTTGCGGGCAACAGTGGAGATCGCCTCGATGTCGGTGATGCTGCCGCCGGGATTGGCGATGGACTCGACGAAGATCGCCTTGGTGCGCGGCGTCACCGCGCGCTCGAAGCTCGCGATGTCATCGGGATCAGCCCACACCACGTTCCAGCCAAAGCTCTTGAACGAATGGCTGAACTGGTTGATCGAGCCGCCATAGAGCTTTCGCGCGGCGATGAACTCGTCGCCGGGCTGGAGCAATTGCTGCATCACCACGACCTGCGCGGCATGGCCCGAGGCGACCGCAAGCGCGGCGGTGCCGCCTTCGAGCGCTGCGACGCGTTCTTCGAGCACCGCATTCGTGGGGTTGCCGATGCGGGTGTAGATGTTGCCGAACGACTGGAGGCCGAACAGCGAGGCGGCATGGTCGGCGTCGTTGAAGACGAAAGAGGTCGTCTGATAAATCGGCGTTGCGCGCGCACCGGTCGTCGGATCGGGCTGTGCACCGGCATGCACGGCAAGGGTCGAAAATCCCGGAAGGCGATCGCTCATTCGTGGCGTCCTGTTCTTGGGTCGGCTGAAAAACGCGCGGCATGCTGATCGGGGCCGCGCCCGCCGTCAAGGCGCTCGCGCGCATCTGACATTGTTCGAAACGGTCGTGCTTCGCTTTGTCGCGTTCGCGAAACGAATCTTTTGCGGCTGCGTCAGCTCTGCTCGGTCTTGTTCTTGGCCGCGCGATCGGCCGCTGCGGTATTTCCGCCGCCGACGCTCATGCGATTGAGCGACAATTGCATGCCTTGCGTCGGCGCGGGCGGGCGCTTGGAGCTGAGCGTGCGCGAGTTGACGCCCATCCAGGAGATCTCGGAGGACAGCCGGCCATATTCGATCTTGGGGCAGCGGTTCATCACGACCTTGATACCGGCGGCCTCGGCCTTCTCCGCAGCGGCATCGTCGCGTGCCCCTAGCTGCATCCAGATCACCTTCGGCAGCGGATCGAGCTTCAAGGCTTCCTCCACCACCGGCATGATGTGGCTGGAGTTGCGGAAGATGTCGATCATGTCGACGGGGCGGCCGATATCGTGAAGCGAGGCGACGAAAGGCTTTCCGAGCAGCTCCTTGCCGACGTGGCCGGGATTGACCGGGATCATGTCATAGCCGCGCTGCGCCAGATATTTGAACGCAAAATAGCTCGGCCGCACATTGACCGGCGAGGCACCGACCATCGCGATCGACTTCACGCTGTTGAGGATGCCGCGGATGTAGTTGTCGGGATAGGCGTCGTGATTCATTCTTCACCCAGTGCGTCGTTCCGGGGCGATGCGCAGCATCGAACCCCAATGCGCGATTGCGCATTGTGGAACCTCGAGATTGCGGGTTCTCGCTTCGCGAGCCCCGGAATGACGACGCGAAAGTGCGTCGTCACCTATCTTCCCATTTCGGTTCGCGCTTTTCGATGAAGGCCTGAATGCCTTCCTCTGCATCGCGCGCCATCATGTTCTCCGTCATCACCTCTGCCGCATAGCGATAGGCATCCGCAAGGCTCATTTCGGCCTGGCGATAGAACGCCTCCTTGCCGAGCTTCACGGTGTAGGCAGATTTCAGCGCGACCTGTTCGGCGAGCGCAATCGCAGCATCGCGTTCGGTGCCGGCTGCGACCACACGGTTGACGAGGCCGATCTCGCGGGCGCGTGCGGCGGGTATCGGCTCGCCGGTCAGCAGCATTTCCATCGCCTGCTTGCGCGGCACGTTGCGCGACAGCGCCACCATCGGCGTCGAGCAGAACAGGCCGATGTCGACGCCGGGTGTGGCGAAGCTTGCGGCGTCCGAAGCGATCGCAAGATCGCAGCTCGCGACGAGCTGGCAGCCGGCCGCCGTCGCGATCCCCTGGACGGCTGCGACCACGGGCTTGGGCAGGCGCACGATCGCCTGCATCATCGCGCTGCAGGCATTCATGATCTCGGCGAAATGGGCGCGGCCGCGATCGGGATCGCTGCGGCGCGCGGTCAATTCCTTGATGTCGTGGCCGGCTGAAAAGGCCGGGCCGGTGGCGGCGATGACGGCGGCGCGGATGCGCTTGTCCTCGGCAATCGCGTTGAAGCTCGCGTGCAGCTGGCCAATCATCGCCTCCGACAGGCTGTTGCGCGCGGCAGGGCGGTTCAGCGTGAGTATGGCGACGCTGCCGACGATCTCCCGCAGCAGGATCGGCGGTTCCGGGGAGGGGGTGCGGGCAGGCTGGACGGACATTGAAGATTCCGCTTGGGACATTGCCGTTGGATGACGCAGATAACTTAATGTAACAGGCAGCGTGAAGCGAGGGTGGGGGGTGGCATGGCGGCAGCGAAAATGAGCGTAGCTGAGGTCGAGCAGTTTCTTCGTGAGGAGTTTCCTCAGGCCTTCAGCGGCGACGACATCACCATCGAGAGCGCCGACGGACAGACCGCGCTGCTGCGCCAGCGCTACAGCGAACGGATGCTGCGGCCGGGGGGAACCGTGTCGGGTCCGACGCTGATGGCGCTTGCCGATTTTGCCATGTACGTGGTGCTGCTGTCTGCGATCGGTCCGGTCGGGCTCGCCGTCACCACCAATCTCAACATCAACTTCCTTCGCAAGGGCCTGCCTGGGCAGGACGTGCTGGCCGAGGCCCGGCTTCTGAAGCTCGGCAAGCGTCTGGCGGTCGGGGAGGTCAACCTGCTCTCGGGCACCTCGCCGGATCCGATTGCGCATGTCACATCGACCTATTCCATTCCAAATGTTTGAACTTTTTCGAGGTAATATAACACCATATTTGTAAATCGCTGATTTTGCTTGCCTAATTTCTCTTGTCGGGCATTGACCGGCGCGCATCACTTCTCTAGAAACCGCGCAGTCCGGCGCGTCGTTCGTGCCGTCATCTCCCCGTCCACGGAAATTCAGATATGAAAACCTTTTCGGCAAAGCCCGCCGAGGTGACGAAGAAGTGGGTGCTGATCGACGCCAAGGGTCTGGTCGTCGGCCGCCTCGCGACCATCGTTGCCATGCGGCTGCGCGGCAAGCACCTCCCGACCTACACCCCGCACGTTGATTGCGGCGACAACGTCATCATCATCAACGCCCAGCACGCGGTGCTGACCGGTCGCAAGCGCGAGCAGAAGACCTACTACAAGCACACCGGCTATGTCGGCCACGTCAAGGAGCGCACCGCGCGCCAGATCCTCGAAGGCCGTCATCCCGAGCGCGTGCTCGAGAAGGCCGTCGAGCGCATGATCCCCCGTGGTCCGCTCGGTCGCGTCCAGATGGGCAACCTCCGCGTCTATGGCGGGGCCGATCATCCGCACGAGGCGCAGAGCCCGGAAAAGATCGACATCGCCAAGTTGAACCGCAAGAACACGAGGGCCGCATAACATGGCCGAATCCATCCAGTCGCTCGACCAGCTCTCGCAGCTCAAGACGGCCGCGCCCGACGCCCCCAAGCACGAGAAGAAGGTCGACAAGCTCAACCGCGCCTATGCTACCGGCAAGCGCAAGGACGCTGTCGCCCGCGTGTGGATCAAGCCGGGCGCCGGCAAGGTCACGGTCAACTCGCGCGAGGTCGAGGTCTATTTCGCCCGTCCCGTGCTGCGCATGATGATCGAGCAGCCCTTCTCCGTGGCCCAGCGTTCCGGCCAGTACGACGTGATCTGCACCGTCGCCGGCGGCGGTCTGTCCGGCCAGGCCGGCGCCGTCCGCCACGGCATCTCGAAGGCGCTGACGCATTTCGAGCCGGAACTGCGGACCGTGCTCAAGAAGGGCGGCTTCCTGACCCGCGACTCCCGCGTGGTCGAGCGCAAGAAGTACGGCAAGGCAAAGGCCCGCCGGTCCTTCCAGTTCTCCAAGCGCTAACCGCTTCGATAAAATTCGTCGCGAAAGCGGCTTCAATGAAATGCAAAAGGGCGCCGAATTCGGCGCCCTTTTGTTGTTCGTTTGTATGCAAATTGCACCGGTGTTTTCCCGAAAAGTTGCGCCTGCATGAAAACCTGAATGGAACCCGGGAGACCTAGCCTCGCAGTTGGAAGGGCACGCGATCGGGCTGATCGCGTATTGGCTTGGTTTCAAAGGGGGCTGACATGATGTCGCTCGATAGCATCACGCTATACTTGGTTGCCACGATGGTAGCCGCACTGCTCGGCGCCATGATGGTGTTCTTCGGCAGGCAAGAGAAAAGTCCCGCGCTGAAATGGTGGGGCACCGCCTATCTCCTCGGCGCAGCTTCCGTCGCGCTGTGGACAGCCGCCGGCGACAAGCTTGGCGCGCAGCTCTATCTCGCGCTGAACGCGGTCGGCTTCGTCGCCTGCGGCATGGTCTGGAACGCCGCGCGCGTCTTCCACGGCCGCAAGCCGAACTGGCCCGGACTTCTGTTCGGTGCGCTCGGCTGGGCTGCCGCTGTGACGCTGCTTGATCCGGCCAATGCGACGCTGCGCATGATGGTCGGTGCCGGTATCGTCTCGGTTTACGCGGCGCTGACCGCGGGTGAGCTCTGGTCCGAGCGGCGCAAGAGCCTGCAGCGAAGCTGGCCGGTCGTCGCCGTGCCGATCATGCATGGCTGCGTGCTGATGATGCCGGTTCTCATCGGCGGCCTCCTGCGGCCGCACGATCCGCACTTCTCCACCAGTATCTGGGTCACGGTGTTCGCGGTCGAGCTCATCCTTTACGCCGTCGGTACCGTGTTCGTGATCTTCATGCTGGTGTCCGAGCGCACGGTGACCGCGCACAAGACCGCGGCATCGATGGATCCGCTCACCGGCATGTTCAACCGGCGCGGTTTTGCGGAAGCCTGCTCGCGCGTCATCGAGCGCGAGGCCAAGACGGGGCGGCCGGTGACCGTCATGATCTTCGACATCGACCACTTCAAGTCGATCAACGACCGCTTCGGCCACCCCGCGGGCGACGAGATGCTCAAGCTGTTCTCGACGGTCGTGACCACAAATCTGCGTATCTCCGACCTGTCGGGCCGGATCGGCGGCGAGGAGTTCGCGGCGCTGTTGCCGTGCTCGCTGGAAGAGGGCGTGCTGGTCGCCGAGCGCGTGCGCGAGGCGTTCGAGACCTCGGGCATCGTCGTCGACGAGGGGCCGGTCGACACCACCGTCAGCATCGGCGTTGCCGGTGGCCCTGCCGGCACCGAGCTCGAGGTGCTGCTGGCTGCCGCCGACACCGCGCTCTATCAGGCCAAGCGCGGCGGCCGCAATCGCGTCGAGGCCGCTGAAGAGCTGCCGCTGTCGCTGGAGAACTGGCGCCGCCAGACCGCGGCGCGGCTCCCGGTGCCACGGCCGGCGACGGTCTGAGACGCAAAGGAGGCTTTGCGGGTAAGGCGCTGTTTACTATCGATTACTACCATCGTGGTCATGGAGTCGATTCGTCAACAGAGCCCGCAAGCCGCCATGGTGTCGCTCGAAGCGGCCGCGGCAAGCGCGCGCGGCGGTTTCGGCTGCATCTTCTCGACATCGGATGAATATGAGACGGCGCTGATCAGCGAGCGCCGTGCCCAGGGCCGCTACGCAGAGAAACGCGACCACCGGCCGCTCACACTGTTTGCTGCCTGCGCGCTGACGGTGGCCGGCATCGTCTTGTTGTTCAGCTGAGAGAGCAGGTGGTTCGGCTGACCCCAAGGCGCCGTTTCGGCGCCTTTTTCTTTTCGGCCGTCTGCGCTAGACACGCCCTGTCAACAAGAAGGGCGGAAACGATGATCACCGAGATCGCGCAAATCGACGTCAAGCCGGGCACCGAGAAGGATTTCGAGGCGGCGGTAGCCAAGGCCAAGGCCGCGTTCGGCCGCTCCAAGGGTTTTCACGGCTTCGAGCTGCACAAGTCGATCGAGAAGCCGCAGCGCTACCGGTTGATGGTGAAGTGGGAGACGCTGGAGAACCACACCGTCGACTTCCGCGGCTCGGAAAACTTTGCCGAATGGCGCGGCCTCGTCGGCCAGTATTTTGCCGCGCCGCCCGAGGTCGAGCACACCAATACGGTTGTGACGACGGCTTGAGCGGTCTCACACCGTCGCGGTCTGCGCCGGCGCCTCATAGCTCTTGAAATGATCGAGCAAAACCTTGGCGATGGCGACCAGCGGGAGCGCTAGAGCCAGGCCCCAGATGCCGAACACGACACCGAGCAGGATCTGGAAGGCGAACAGCGTGGCGGGCGGAATGTCGAGCGCCTGCCGCTGGAGGATCGGCGTCAGCACGTAACTCTCCATCGCGTGGACGCCGAGAAACAGGATCAGGGCGGAGAGCGCGGCGACCCAGCCTGACGCGATGCTCGCCAGCACCACGATCACGCCGGCGATGATGGCGCCGACCGTCGGGATGAAGGCGAGGAGACCCGCCTGAATCCCGAGGATGAATGAGCCGGGGATGCCGATGATGGCAAGCCCGACCCAGGTCACCGCGCCGACCGCGAGCATGACGATGATCTGCGCGATCAGCCAGCGTTCCAGCGTCTCGCTGATGTGGTCGATGATGACAGTGGCACGCGCCCGGTGCCGGGCCGGTGCGATGAACAGGAGCCCGTCGTGATAGACGCCGGGCTGCGCGGCGAAGGCGAGCCCCAAGAACAGCACGATGAAGAAGTTGCCGACAGCGCTGATCGTGCCGAGCAGCAGCTTGAGCGTCTGGCTCACGATCGCACCGCCGCTGGAGGCCAGCGCACCGGCACCGGGAAGGCCGGTGCGCGGGGGTGAGGCGCTGGGCGCCGCTTCCGAGCCGGTCGGCGCGGAGGAGGCGTTGCCGATGTCGAAGAAGCTGGTGTCGATGCCGTGGCTCTCGAGGAAGCCTTTGACGGTAACGAGCTGCGATTTGATGGTGTCGCTGAGTGCGGAGGCCTGCTCCGCGATGGTCGCGCCGCCGAGATAGGCCACGCCCGCGAGCATCGCCGCAAGCACCACGCAGACGATCGCAAGCCGGAACGGATGCGGCAGGTTGAGATGGCGCCCGAGCGCGTTGGTCATCGCGTTGAGTCCGACGCCGAGCAGCATGCCCGTGAAGATCAAGAGTAGGGTTGCGGCAAAATACCAGGTGAAGACCAGGAGCGCTGCAAACAGCACGATACAGATACCACCGACCGCGATCGCCCAGGCCAGATCGCTGCGGGTCCGTTCATCTGCAGGAATCGTCACATGATGTCCTTTGCGCGGCAGGCGTTTTTTTGCGGCAGGTGTGTGCACGGCACTCTTTCGCGAAATCCAGCCAAGGATCAAGCCGGGACCCGCGTGCCGGTTTGACGCGTCCGCGACCTGAACTGTGCCTTGCGAGCGGTCCGCTCGAGCCCCGGGCGCGGATGGGGCGGTTGGGGTCTCAATGCCCTTCCGGCGGGGCATTCAGGCGAAATAGCATTGCCGTCCCGCGATCCCTTCGGTTGAAATTGTTCCATTCGGTGGGCATGTATAGGGAATCTTCTTCGGCGGGGAGGTCGGAACGGGAGATGAAAAAGCCGGTCGTCGGCGTGATCGGGAATTCCCATCGCGTCGAAAATCGATTTCAAGTCCAGATGGTCGGCGAGCGAAACTTGCGCGCTGTGGCCGAGGTTTCCGGTGGCTTGCCGCTGATGTTTGCCGGTTCAGCCGACATCACCGATATCGGTGCGCTGCTCGATTGCGTTGATGGCATCGTGCTCACTGGCGCCCGCGCCAACGTCCACCCCATGCGCTTCAATGTCGATCCCTGCCAGAAGCACGAGCCCTATGACATCCATCGCGACGAGGTCGCGCTGGCGCTCTCGGTCGCCTGCGTCGCTCGCGGTATCCCGCTGTTTGGCATCTGCCGGGGCCTGCAGGAGATGAACGTCGCCTTCGGTGGCTCGCTGCACCCCGAGATCCGCGAAATACCGGGCCGCATGAACCATCGCATGCCCAGGCTCGAGAACGGCGAGATCCATCCCGATCCCACCGTCGTGTTTGCCGACCGCCACGAGGTCGATCTCATCCCCGGCGGCGCCTTCGCCAGAATTCTCGGCTGCGAAAAGATCAAGGTCAATTCGCTGCACGGTCAAGGCATTCTGGAACCGGGCAAGCGCGTGCTGATCGAAGGTGTCGCCGAGGACGGCACAATCGAGGCGATCCGCATCGCGGAAGCCCCGACCTTTGCGCTCGGCGTGCAATGGCACGCCGAATACGATCCCCAGCGCAATCCGATCAACCGGAAGATCTTTCAGGCGTTCGGCGAGGCGCTCGTGGCGCGGCAGCGCGCGACGGCGTAGCCGGTTCGCACGCGTGTCGAGGGCGGTTTTGCGTGAGCCGTTGGTCTCGGCATCCCGACGGTGATAGGGAGGTGCTCGCGGCACCTACTTGCGATACTCCGTCTTCAGCGCGCGCAGTGCATTGGCATAGCTGAATGCCGCGAGCTGGCACTCGGCGACGAACTGCTGCTTGACCACCGGCTGCTCCTCGTACTTCTCGCATTCGGCCACGAGTTGACCGATTGTCTTGTCGCGCCTGTACTGGCTGGTGCAGAACGCGATCACCTCGTTCTTCTCGGCCAGGCGCTCCTCGCCCTCGGCCTGCGAGGCATCGAGCCGTTGCATCCTGGTCTCGCAATCCTCTGCGGTGGGTTTTGAGGCCGTCCGCTCGCCGGCGAAGGCCGGGGTCGCCAGCGCCAGAAGCGAAACGCAGAGTAGAGCGGACTTGTTCATCGTTGATGTCCTCCGATGGGTGAGATGCCCTTGCGCCTGCTGCGATAACGAAAGGGCGCCCCGAGGGGCGCCCTTTGTTTGTCGTATCCGCTAACCCACTTAGCCCGAGTAATACATCTCGAACTCGATCGGGTGCGGGGTCATTTCGAAGCGCTCGACTTCGGTCATCTTCAGCTCGATGTAGCTGTCGATGAAGTCGTCGTCGAACACGCCGCCGGCCTTGAGGAAGGCGCGGTCCTTGTCGAGGTTTTCCAGCGCCTCGCGAAGCGAGCCGCACACGGTCGGAATCTGCTTCAGCTCTTCCTTCGGAAGGTCATAGAGATCCTTGTCCATCGCCGGGCCCGGATCGAGCTTGTTCTTCACGCCGTCCAGACCCGCCATCAGCATCGCGGCGAAGCCGAGATAGGGGTTGGCGAGCGGATCGGGGAAGCGCACCTCGACGCGCTTGGCCTTCGGCGAAGCGGTGTAGGGGATGCGGCAGGAGGCCGAGCGATTGCGCGCGGAATAGGCGAGCAGCACCGGCGCTTCATAGCCCGGGACCAGACGCTTGTAGGAGTTGGTGGTCGGGTTGGTGAAGGCGTTGATCGCCTTGGCGTGCTTGATGATGCCGGCGATGTAGGACAGGCAGGTCTCCGACAGGTCGGAATACTTGTTGCCCGCGAACACCGGCTTGCCGTCCTTCCAGATCGACTGGTGCACATGCATGCCCGAGCCGTTGTCGCCATAGACCGGCTTCGGCATGAAAGTGGCGGTCTTGCCGTAGATGTGCGCGACCTGATGGATGCAGTATTTGTAGATCTGCAGGTGGTCGGCCATCAGCGTAAGGGTGTCGAACTTCATGCCGAGCTCGTGCTGGGCGGAAGCGACCTCGTGGTGATGCTTTTCGACCTTGACGCCCATCTTGGCCATGGCGCCGAGCATCTCCGAGCGCATGTCCTGCACGGAATCTTGCGGCGGCACCGGGAAGTAGCCGGCCTTGGTGCGGATACGGTGGCCGAGATTGCCGCCCTCATATTCGGTGTCGGAGTTGGTCGGCAGTTCCGAGGAGTCGAGCCGGAACCCGGTGTTGTAAGGCTGGGACGAATAGCGCACGTCGTCGAACACGAAGAACTCGGCCTCGGGGCCGACAAAGACGGTGTCGCCGACGCCCATCGACTTCACCATCGCCTCGGCCTTCTTGGCGATACCGCGCGGATCGCGGTTGTAGGGCTCGCCGGTGGTCGGCTCGAGCACGTCACAGACGATGACCATGGTGGTCTCTGCGAAGAACGGATCGATCGTCGCGGTGACCGGGTCGGGCATCAAGCACATGTCGGACTCGTTGATCGCCTTCCAGCCGGCGATCGAGGAACCGTCGAACATCTGGCCTTCGGCGAAGGTGTCCTCTTCGATCATGCTGACGTCGAAGGTCACGTGCTGCCACTTGCCGCGCGGATCGGTGAAACGGAGGTCGACGTACTTGACGTCGTTGTCCTTGATCGCTTTCAGGACGTCTTTGGCGGTCTTCATGCATACCCCTTTTGGCTCTGCGGGTCGGTTTCCAGACTTCGAGCGACGTTGTTCTCGCTTCTCGAGGCGCGCGAGTGCACAAACGACATCAGGCCGCCGAGGCGGCCTTATTTCTTAGGTAGAATGTCGCAAAATGCGGGATAGCACCCGGCTCAGATAGCGTCCAGCCCGGATTCGCCGGTCCGGATGCGGATGGCTTCTTCGATGTTGGAGACGAAGATCTTGCCGTCGCCGATGCGCCCAGTCTGTGCCGCACGGCGGATCGCGTCGATCGCGCGCTCGACCAGATCGTCGCCGATCACGATTTCGATTTTGACCTTGGGCAGGAAGTCCACGATGTATTCTGCGCCGCGGTAAAGTTCGGCATGACCTTTCTGGCGACCGAAGCCCTTGGCCTCGGTGACGGTAATGCCCTGCAGTCCGACTTCCTGGAGCGCCTCTTTCACCTCGTCGAGCTTGAACGGCTTGATGATGGCTTCGATTTTCTTCACTGCGCGCCTCCCGGCCTTTCGATCAAATAGCAACGTCTTCGTCAGGATGCGCTTTGTTTTCGCGCGGAGTTGTCCTCGCTGTCCCAAGCTGCCTGACCAGCCCGGGCGGCGGCCGGTCACACCTGAAGAATGCCAGTGAGCACGACGAACCGAAGCGGCTTCCTCGAAAGCAGGGTCTATGCCAAGTTGCAAATGCCCTGATTATTGGAGCGTTATCAGCCTTTTAACGAGCATCTCGGATAGGTGGGACCAACCGGCCCAAAATAGCGAAGACTACGAAATAGGCAAACGGTTCAATCTGTGTGCAGATTGCGGGTTTTGCCCCGAGATCGGAACGAAATCTGCCTGTTGAAAAGGCGTTTGTACCAGGGAAGTGGCATGGAAGTTCTGACCAACGCTGAAATGCAGCGGGCCGACCAGCTCACCATCGCGGCCGGCACGCCCGGTTTCAAGCTGATGCTGAGCGCCGGCCAGGCGGTCGCGGAAGCCGCGAGCGCGCTGGCGGAGGAGGGGCCGATCCTGGTGGTGGCCGGTCCGGGCAATAATGGGGGCGACGGTTTTGTCGCCGCAGCCGAGCTCGCAGCCCAAGGGCGCGAGGTCTCCGTCATCCTGATGTGCGAGCGCGACCAGCTCCAGGGCGATGCGGCCTCCGCCGCGCGCGGTTGGAAGCATCCACTCCTGCCGTTCAATCCGCAGGCGATCGGCAGGCCCGCGCTGATCATCGATGCGCTGTTCGGCGCCGGCCTCAGCCGCCCGATCGAAGGCGAGGCGCGCGAGATGATCGAGGCGATCAACGCCAATGGCGCGCCGGTGCTGGCCGTCGATCTGCCGAGCGGCATCAACGGCACGAGCGCAAGCGTGATGGGCATTGCGGTGAACGCCACCGAGACCGTCACCTTCTTCCGCAAGAAGCCCGCGCATCTTCTGTTGCCCGGCCGGATCCATTGCGGCCGCGTGCGTGTCGCCGACATCGGCATCGACGATCAGGTGCTTCACGAGATCAAGCCACAGCTGTTCGAGAACGATCCGGATTTTTGGGGCGCGACCTTTCCGGTGCCGCGGATCGATGGCCATAAATACGCGCGAGGCCACGTGCTCGCGGTATCCGGTGATGCCGCAGCAACCGGTGCCGCACGTCTCGCCGCGCGCGGCGCATTGCGTGCCGGCGCGGGGCTCGTAACCTTGGCCAGCCCGCGCGATGCGCTCGCGATCAATGCGGGCGCGTTGACGGCGGTGATGGTCCGCCCGGTCGACACCGCGATCGAGTTCGGCGAGCTCCTCTCCGACAAGCGCTACAATACTTGCATCATCGGTCCGGGCACCGGCACGGGGACGCGCACCTGCGACTTCGTCCACACGGCGCTCACAGCCCAGCGCCACCTCGTGCTCGATGCGGACGCGCTGACGAGCTTTGCAGCCAATCCCGGACGGCTCTTTGAATCGATCAAGTCGTCGCACGACTGCGAGGTCGTGCTGACGCCGCATGAGGGCGAGTTTCCGCGCCTTTTCGCCGATCTCAGCAACAAGCATCCCGGCCGCTCAAAGCTCGAGCGCGTCCGTGTCGCCGCCGAGCGCTGCGGCGCAGTCGTGCTTCTGAAAGGACCGGACACCACCATCGCCGCGCCGGACGGTCGCGCCACCATCGCCGCCAACGCGCCACGCTGGCTCGCGACGGCCGGTGCCGGCGACGTGCTCTCAGGCATCATCGCGGGACTCCTGGCGCAGGGCGTGCCGGCCTTCGAGGCCGCGAGCATCGGTGTGTGGATGCATGGCGAAGCGGCGGGTGAGGCTGGTCCCGGCCTGATCGCGGAGGACCTGACCGAGACGCTGCCGGCCGTGCACCGGCGGATTTATGATGCGCTGGGAGTGGAGTACTAGTGCTCAGACCGCTCGGGCTGGCCGATATGGACGCGGCCGCGCGGGTCCACCGTATCGCCTTCGACCATGCGATGCCGTGGCTGGTCGGGCTGCACACGCCCGACGAGGACCGCTGGTTCTATCGCGAGCGGGTTTTCGCTAGGTGCCGCCTGTGGGGACGCTTCGACGGCGGCGCATTAGGCGGAATCATCGCCTTCCGTGACGGCTGGATCGAACAACTCTACGTGCTGCCCGACGCGCAAGGCCGCGGCGTCGGCACCGAGTTGCTTGATGTCGCCAAGAGTACCTTCGAACACCTTCAGCTCTGGACCTTTCAGCGCAACGTTCGAGCTCGACGCTTCTACGAGCTCCGCGGGTTCGAGCTGGTCGAGGAGACCGACGGGACGGGGAACGAGGAGAAAGAACCCGACGCCCGCTACGTCTGGAAGCGCCGGTAGGGCATTCACTCCACCGCGTACCAGCGGACGAGCCGCGGTGCGGTCCAGTCGGTCACGACAGACTCGACCAGCCAGCGTCCTGGGTAGGTCGCCAAGAATGCGATGCGTTGGATTTGGCCGGGCTCGATCGCGAGCGTGTCGAGCCAGTACGGCTTCCAGCCGTCGTCGAGCCGGTCGAGCAGGCGGAAATGATGGCCATGCAGGTGGAAGGCGGTTGTGACTGGTCCCGAGTTCTTCAGGGCCAACACGACAGTGCGACCGGCCTTGGCCCGAAAGGCAGGGGCGGAGGAAGGGGAGAAGCCTGCCGGGCGGGTCCAGCCGGCGTCAGGGGCGCCGAGCGCGACATCGAACCGCAGGGCGCCCTTCAGATCGAGCTGCAGGGGAAGGTCATTTGGCGGGAGCGGCGGTGGCAGCAACAGCGGCACGCGTCTCTCGAGCCAGCCGGTGACCGCGAGGGTCCCGATCTGGCGCGCCTCCTTGCCGTCATGCAGCAGGAATGAGGCCGATTTGGCCGTATCCACTAATGCGTCAGCACGCGCGCCGGAGGCGAGCACCAGGGCGCCGTTGCGAGCCGGGAACGGCTCGGCAGGCTGTCCGTCCATGGCTATCACGCGGACGTCGTGGTTTTCCAATTTGATCGCCAGAACAGTGCGTTGGGAGCCATTTATAAAGCGCAGCCGCAGCCGCTGATTGCCGGAGGCTGAGAGTTCGAATGAGGTCCGCCCGTTGAGGGTATAGAGCGGGATCGTGTCTCTGGGGTCGGTGCCCGGGGTGATCGCCGCTCCATCCGGCCGCAGGCGCCATTCCTCGATCAACAGAACCTCATCACGATCCACGGCGACACGGTCCGCTTCCTCGACGATGATCGGGAGCGGCCGTACGGGCTGCTTCAGGCGCTCCTCGAGCAGGCTGAGGTCAGCCAGCAGGGTCCCGGCGTGAGGCATTGAAATGATTGATGTTGTTGTCGCTCCCGGGGCCACCGCCGCGCCGCCCAGCAGTGGCTCGGCAGCCGCCGCGCCGTCGAGGCCGTACCAGACTGCTGCGATCGGCACCGGCAAATCGTTGCGTAAGGTCACCTCGCAGCGGTCACCGCGCTTGAGACGAACGGTGCCGGGAGCATTTGGTGCCGCGAGCTCCCAGACTGATGTGGGCGGCTGTCCCGGCCTCAGAGCCAGGGTCGCAGGCCGCGCCAGGAGGGTGAGCCGGGCGGCTGCCGGTGGCGTCGCTCCGCCGCCGGCCAGACCGGCCGCCGAGGCCGCCAGGCCGGCCAAAAGCTCTCGTCGGGTCGGGACAAAAAATCGCTTCGTCATGAGGGCGATGCGGACCACGCCGCGCTGGATAAGTCCAGCCGCCGTGCCTATCTCAAGAGGGCGTTCACACGGCCATTTTTTTGCTGCGAACAGGCGGGCACATGCTATAAGCCCGGCCGCCCGCGGCATCGCGGCCGGTCTTGATGCAAATTCACGCGGGCGTGGCGGAACTGGTAGACGCGCTGGATTTAGGTTCCAGTGACGAAAGTTGTGGGGGTTCGAGTCCCTCCGCCCGCACCAAGCGCTTTCAGCGTTTGCACGGATTACTGCAGGACCTCGTTCCTCATGGACGTTTTGTCCCGAGGCGCCGGGTCCAATGAACCACCGGCGCAAAGGCGTTCTGCCCGCGCGCCGGATCGATTGATGACAAATGTCGCGGCGGCAAGCGCCGTGACGAAGCGAGAAGAAGATTGGACGCCATGCAGGTCACAGAGACCCTCTCGGAAGGATTGAAGCACGAGTTCAAGATCAGCGTTTCCGCGTCTGATCTCGATGCCAAGGCCGACGCCAAGCTCGTCGACCTCAAGGACAAGGTGCGCCTCAACGGCTTCCGTCCCGGCAAGGTGCCGGTCGCGCATCTGAAGAAGGTCTACGGCCGTTCGGTGATGGCGGAGACCATCGACCAGACCATCCGCGACACCAATACGCAGATCTTCTCGGAGCGCGGCTTCCGCCTTGCGACCGAACCGAAGATCACCATGCCGACCGAGCAGAAAGAGGTCGAGGAATTGCTCTCCGGCAAGTCCGACCTGACCTACACCGTGGCGATCGAAGTGGTGCCCCCGATTGCGCTGGCCGACTTCAAGAGCTTCCAGGTCGAGAAGCCGGTCGCCGACGTGACTGATGTCGAGGTCGACGAGGCCATCAAGCGCATCGCCGACAACAACCGCAGCTACAGCGACAAGGGCGAGGGCGCCAAGGCGGCGTCCGGCGATCGCGTCACCGTCAACTTCAAGGGTACGATCAACGGCGAAGCCTTCGAGGGTGGCACCGGCGAGGGCATTCAGGTCCAGATCGGGTCCAACACGTTCATCCCCGGTTTCGAGGATCAGCTCATCGGCATCGGCGCGGGCGAGACCCGCACGGTGAAGGCGTCGTTCCCGAAGAACTATATGAGCGAGAAGCTCGCCGGGAAAGACGCCGAGTTCGAGACCACTGCAACACTGATCGAGGCAGCACAGGACACCAAGATCGACGACGAGTTTGCCAAGTCGCTCGGCCTTGAATCGCTCGACAAGCTGAAGGAAGCCGCGCGCGAGCGGCTCGTGGCCGAGTTCGCCACCGCGACGCGTCAGCGCGTCAAGCGCGCGCTGCTCGATCGTCTCGACGAGGCTCATCGCTTCGATGCGCCGCCCTCGCTTATCGACGAAGAGTTCAATCTGATGTGGAATTCGGTCAAGGCCGAGATGGATTCCGCCGGCAAGACTTTTGCCGACGAGGACACCACCGAGGAGAAGGCGCGGGACGAATATCGCAAGATCGCCGACCGCCGCGTGCGCCTCGGTCTCGTGCTGTCGGAGATCGGCGAGAAGAACAAGATCACCGTGACCGACGACGAAGTAGGACGCGCGGTGATCGAGCGGGCGCGCCAGGTGCCGGGCCGCGAGAAGGAAGTATGGGACTACTACCGCAACAATGCCAACGCGCTGGCCCAGCTTCGTGCACCGATCTATGAGGACAAGGTGGTCGACTTCATCCTCGAGCTCGCCAACGTGACCGAGAAGAAGGTCTCGCGCGAAGAGCTCTACAAGGACGATGAGGCGGACAAGACCGCCGCTTAAGGCTTCGCGAGAAAGCCTTCTGTTAAGGATGATCGGCGGAAGCAGGCGCGCTAGCCAGGTGGCCGGCTGGGCCTGTTTCCACGAATCAGCTTCAAGTGGTTCTGTCGGATTAAGCCTTAATTCGCTCCGGTCTTGTCTGGAGCGAATTGGGCTATATCTGTGGCTACCTACCCAAGTCCTGCATCACGGGACGTCCATCCGCGCTCGGCAATTCCAGCCAAGACTGTCTTGCCGCGAGGATGTCCGCCTCCGAAAAACCTAGGTGACTCATGCGCGATCCGGTCGAAACCTACATGAACCTCGTGCCCATGGTGGTCGAGCAGACCAACCGTGGCGAGCGCGCCTACGACATCTTCTCGCGCCTGTTGAAGGAGCGCATTATCTTCGTGACCGGACCGGTCGAGGACGGCATGTCGACGCTGATCGTCGCGCAGCTTCTGTTCCTCGAAGCCGAGAATCCGAAGAAGGAAATCTCGATGTACATCAACTCGCCGGGCGGCGTGGTGACGTCGGGCCTTGCAATCTACGACACCATGCAGTTCATCCGCCCGCCGGTCTCCACGCTGTGCACGGGGCAGGCGGCCTCGATGGGCTCGCTGCTGCTCGCCGCCGGCGAGAAGGACATGCGCTTCTCGCTGCCGAACGCGCGCATCATGGTGCACCAGCCCTCGGGCGGCTTCCAGGGGCAGGCCACCGACATCATGCTGCACGCGCAGGAAATCCTGAACCTGAAGAAGCGGCTCAACGAGATCTACGTCAAGCACACCGGTCAGACCTACAAGTCGATCGAGGATGCGCTGGAGCGCGACAAGTTCCTCACGGCAAACGACGCCAAGGAATTCGGTCTCGTCGACAAGGTGATCGACAAGCGCGCCGAGGATCCGGCACCGCCGAAAGCCCCGTAGCACTACCGATATGATAAGGACGATCCCTGGGTTTATTTGGGATCGTCAGGGCGGCCTTCACGTTAACGGCGCATTCGCGCGGCGCAAAAAGCGGTTTTGCGCCCTGCGATAGGCGGAAAGTTCCGCTTTCGTGCTGGTTCTTTCGTGGTAATCCAGCAACGCTGGGGTGATTTCGCTCACTTCCCCCGTGCCAAGACGTGAAATCACGGTATTGTCACGGGTAGCCGCCGACCCCCGATTAGCGAATTCTTGATAGTCGGGTGACAGCATGGTTGGCTACGACTGGTGGGCTAAGATCGCGGGAGAATCGAGTGACCGTGATTCGCACGGGATGTAACGCGTAGGGTCTTTTTTGGTACGGAATTTGCTCTATTTGAATCTTCATGCCGGCTGTCGTGCCGGAATGGAGCGATCGAGCGGACGGGATCGAACCGCGGACGGAGACATGAATGAGTAAGGTCGGCACGAGCGACTCCAAGAACACGCTGTATTGCTCGTTCTGCGGCAAGAGCCAGCACGAAGTCCGCAAACTGATCGCGGGTCCCACGGTCTTCATCTGCGACGAGTGCGTCGAGCTCTGCATGGACATCATCCGTGAGGAGAACAAGTCCTCGCTGGTGAAGTCGCGCGACGGTATTCCGACGCCGAAGGAAATCTGCAAGGTGCTGGACGACTACGTGATCGGCCAGAGCCATGCGAAGAAGGTTCTCTCGGTCGCGGTGCACAATCACTACAAGCGCCTCAACCACCAGACCAAGCACAACGACGTCGAGCTCGCGAAGTCGAACATCCTGCTGATCGGTCCGACCGGCTCGGGCAAGACGCTGCTCGCGCAGACGCTCGCCCGCATCCTGGACGTGCCCTTCACGATGGCTGACGCGACGACGCTGACCGAAGCCGGCTACGTCGGTGAGGACGTCGAGAACATCATCCTGAAGCTGCTCCAGGCCGCCGACTACAATGTCGAGCGCGCGCAGCGCGGCATCGTCTACATCGATGAGATCGACAAGATCAGCCGCAAGTCCGACAATCCGTCGATCACCCGCGACGTGTCGGGCGAGGGCGTGCAGCAGGCACTGCTGAAGATCATGGAAGGCACGGTGGCTTCGGTCCCGCCGCAGGGCGGCCGCAAGCATCCGCAGCAGGAGTTCCTGCAGGTGGACACCACCAACATCCTGTTCATCTGCGGCGGCGCCTTCTCGGGCCTGGAGAAGATCATCTCGGCGCGCGGCCGGTCGACCTCGATCGGCTTCGGTGCCTCGGTGATGGCACCGGAAGATCGCCGCACTGGCGAGATCTTCCGCCACGTCGAGCCCGAGGATCTCCTGAAGTACGGCCTCATTCCTGAGTTCGTCGGCCGACTGCCGGTCGTTGCGACGCTCGAGGACCTCGACGAGACCTCGCTGAAGAAGATTCTGACCGACCCGAAGAACGCGCTGGTCAAGCAGTATCAGCGCCTGTTCGAGATGGAGAACATCGAGCTGACCTTCGCCGACGAGGCGCTTGGCGCGGTTGCCCGCAAGGCGATCGAGCGCAAGACCGGCGCGCGCGGACTGCGCTCGATCCTCGAGGCGATCCTGCTCGAAACCATGTTCGATCTGCCGGGCCTGGAAGGTGTGGAAGAGGTCGTGATCTCCCGCGAGGTCGTGGAAGGCACGGCGCGTCCGCTCTACATCTACGCCGATCGCTCCGATCGCGCGGTTGAGAATGCCAGCGCCTGAACGACGCTGGTCCGAGCCTTCGAACTTCTCGAATTGACGGCTGCGGAACGTGTATCCGCAGCCGGTACTGCGTCGCTCGTCCCGCGTGCGTAAGCGCTGAATGGCGCGCGTTTTTCAATGGCTTGACACCCCCCGGGTCGATAGCCACCTAATGTCAACGGCGAGCAGGAATTCTCTTCAAGATTCGCCTCACTTCGATCCGGCAAGGCCGGTCCAAGCTTAAGGGCCTACTGGTTTTGCGGATCACCTCGGCACCTTGTGGCGGTTGCGCTAGCTACGGCGGATTGCGTGCAAGGGGGCAAAGCAAAAGGAAAAGGCCATGACCAGTCCAAAACCCCGGCCAACCATCATTCACGGCGAGGCGCACGCTTATCCCGTGCTCCCGTTGCGCGACATCGTCGTCTTCCCGCACATGATCGTGCCGCTCTTCGTTGGTCGCGAGAAATCGATCCGCGCGCTCGAAGAGGTGATGAAGAACGACGCGCTGATCATGCTCGCGACGCAGAAGAACGCGTCCGACGATGATCCGGCGCCGGATGCGATTTACGAGACCGGTACGCTCGCGAGTGTGTTGCAGCTCCTGAAGCTCCCCGACGGCACCGTGAAGGTGCTGGTCGAAGGGCTCGAGCGCGCGCGCGTGGAGAAGTACACCGATCGCGCCGACTACTACGAGGCGACTGCGGTCGCGCTCGCCGACACTGACGCGAAGTCGGTCGAGGCCGAAGCGCTGGCGCGCTCGGTCGTGTCCGACTTCGAGAGCTATGTGAAGCTCAACAAGAAGATCTCGGCCGAGGTCGTCGGCGTCGTGCAGGCGATCACCGATTTCGCCAAGCTCGCCGACACCGTTGCCTCGCATCTCGCGGTCAAGATCGCGGATCGGCAAGGAATCCTGGAGACGTTGTCCGTCACCTCGCGCCTGGAGAAGGTGCTGGGGCTGATGGAGAGCGAGATCTCGGTGCTGCAGGTCGAGAAGCGCATCCGCTCGCGCGTCAAGCGCCAGATGGAGAAGACCCAGCGCGAGTACTATCTCAACGAGCAGATGAAGGCGATCCAGAAGGAGCTCGGCGACGACGATGGTCGCGATGAGCTCGCTGATCTCGAAGAGAAGATCTCCAAGACCAAGCTGTCGAAGGAAGCGCGCGAGAAGGCGCAGCACGAGCTGAAGAAGCTGCGCCAGATGTCGCCGATGTCCGCGGAAGCGACCGTCGTGCGCAACTATCTGGATTGGCTCTTGTCGATCCCGTGGAACAAGAAGTCCAAGGTCAAGAAGGACCTGGAAGCCGCGCAGGCGGTTCTGGATGCCGATCATTACGGACTCGAGAAGGTCAAGGACCGCATCGTCGAGTATCTTGCGGTGCAGTCGCGCGCCAACAAGCTCACGGGTCCGATCCTGTGCCTCGTCGGGCCTCCCGGCGTCGGCAAGACCTCGCTCGGCAAGTCGATCGCCAAGGCGACGGGGCGCGAATTCGTGCGCGTCTCGCTCGGTGGCGTGCGCGACGAGGCCGAGATCCGCGGTCATCGCCGCACCTATATCGGCTCGATGCCCGGCAAGATCATCCAGTCGATGCGCAAGGCGAAGTCGTCCAATCCGCTGTTCCTCCTGGACGAGATCGACAAGATGGGCGCCGATTTCCGCGGCGATCCGTCCTCGGCGCTGCTCGAGGTTTTGGACCCCGAGCAGAACTCGACCTTCAACGACCACTATCTCGAGGTGGACTACGATCTCTCCAACGTGATGTTCATCACGACCGCGAATACGCTCAATATTCCGGGGCCGCTGATGGACCGCATGGAGATCATCCGGATCGCGGGCTACACCGAGAACGAGAAGGTCGAGATCGCGCGCAAGCACCTGATCCCGAACGCGGTGTCCAAGCACGGCCTGGACTCCAAGGAGTTCTCGATCGACGACGACGCACTGCTGCTTCTGATCCGCCGCTACACCCGCGAAGCGGGCGTGCGCAATCTGGAGCGTGAGCTCTCGACACTCGCCCGCAAGGCGGTGAAGGAGCTGATGATCTCCAAGAAGAAGTCGGTCAAGGTCACCGAGAAGACTCTGGAAGAGTTTCTTGGTGTGCCGAAGTACCGCTTCGGCGAGATCGAGAGCGAGCCGCAGGTCGGCATCGTCACCGGCCTTGCCTGGACCGATGTCGGCGGCGAGCTGCTGACGATCGAAGGCGTCATGATGCCCGGCAAGGGCAAGATGACGGTCACGGGCAACCTGCGCGACGTCATGAAGGAGTCGATCTCGGCGGCGGCGTCCTACGTCCGCTCGCGCGCGATCAACTACGGTGTCGAGCCGCCGATGTTCGACAGGCGCGATATCCACGTGCACGTGCCGGAGGGGGCTACCCCGAAGGACGGCCCGTCCGCAGGCGTGGCGATGGCCACCGCAATCATCTCGGTCATGACCGGCATCCCGGTCCGCCATGATGTCGCGATGACCGGCGAGATCACGCTGCGCGGTCGCGTGCTGCCGATCGGCGGTCTGAAGGAGAAGCTCCTGGCTGCTGCCCGCGGCGGCATCAAGACGGTGCTGATCCCCGAGGACAACGCCAAGGATCTCACGGAGATTTCCGATGCGATCAAGGGCGGCATGGACATCGTCCCGGTCTCCCGGCTCGACGACGTCGTCGCCCGCGCGCTGGTGAAGAAGCCGGTTCCGATCGTCTGGGAAGAGGACACCAAGGTGACGGTGAAGCCGGACGGCGACGAAGCCGCCGGCGGCCTGACCGCTCACTGATCGTTAAAACGGCGCCTTCGGGCGCCGTTTTTGTTTCGGGAGCGCGGCATGCAGATCGACGGACAATGCCATTGCGGCCGGGTCAGCTACGCGGCGGAGATCGATCCGGAGGCCGTCTCGGTGTGCCACTGCACCGATTGCCAGGCGCTGACCGGGTCTCCCTTTCGGGTGACCGCGGTCTGCTCTGGCCAAACCGTCCGCCTGACCGGCGGGAAGCCCAAGGTCTATGGCAAGCGCGGCGACAATGGCCGGATGCGCTTCCAGCATTTCTGCGGCGACTGCGGTTCCCCGCTGTTCACCAGCGGCGAGGGCACCGAGGCCGACGATTGGGGCATCCGCTGGGGCAGCATCCGCCAGCGTGAGGCCTTGCGGCCCAGCCGGCAGATCTGGTGCCAGTCGGCGGCGCTGTGGATCGACGCCGTGCCGGGGCTGCCCGGCCGGCCCATGGACTAACACTGATTGACGTTCGACCCTTGCCCCTCCCGGGTGCCTGGGGCTAAAGAAGCGGCGAGGGGCGGTTAGCTCAGCTGGTTAGAGCATCTCGTTTACACCGAGAGGGTCCGCGGTTCGAATCCGTGACCGCCCACCAGCCTTCGCTCGCTTCGCGAGCTACGGCTGGGCGGGCCAGCCTCCGAACATCATTGACGCGAGGCGAGCGAAGGCTGCCACGCCGAAGCCCAACGGGCGAAGGTGGGCTTTTCGCCGCGAGCTACGGCTGGGCGGGCCGGCCTCCGAACATCATTGACGCTAAGCGAGCGAAGGCTGTCGCGCCGAAGCCCAACGGGCGAAGGCGGGCTTTTCGCCGCGAGCTACGGCTGGGCGGGCCAGCCTCCGAACATCATTGACGCGAAGCGAGCGAAGGCTGTCGCGCCGAAGCCCAACGGGCGAAGGCGGGTCTTTCGCTGGGCATGCAACGCCCAGAAAGGGCCCCCGACGGGTCCAAAATTGCCTCCGTTCGGTCATCTTTTCGATCTCCGCCCGAACCACCGTTCCAGTTCCCGTGATCAGCGTGGAGTACCGCCGTGATGAATGATCTTCGCATCAAGCTGGAAAGGTACGAGTCCAAAGCCGCTCACTGCATGAAAGCAGCTCAAGAAGCGAGAGACGCGGCCGGAAAGGCTTTTTATGAGGAGCTTGCTCGCTACTATGATGAGCTTGCAGCGGACTTTCGCCGCGTCCTTGCGAAGCGAAGCGGAGCCTCGCTGGCAGCCGAATGATCCAGGCTGGCGCGGATCGGCGGTTCGATCCTCTCACCGCTTACCATTGTCTGTCGCTCTACCCGTCCGCGCATTCATAAACCTTCTCGCCGAGGTTGACCGAAGAGGCTGCCTCGATGGGGCCTGCTGTCATTTCGGCACCCGAGCGTTCCGACAAGGTGCCAAGAGATGCTCCATCGGCCGAGCGGACATCACCGGCCGGCATAGTAAACCGCCCGTTAACTCGGGATTGGTATGGTGCGTCGTGTTCGGGTGGTGACCGCCCGGCTGGCCGGGAGTAACCATCATGCCCGTCGAAATGCTGACTTATGCCGAGCTAGGCGAGCGACTCAAGATATCGCCAGAGGCAGCCAGATCACTCGTGAAGCGACACCGGTTTCCCCGGTCTCGCTCGAACGATGGAAAGACCCTGGTCCACGTCGATCTCACCGAGATCAGCCATTCGCCCATCACGCGCGCGCCCCAAACTCCGGCCGGTCACCAGGTGGTCACCGCTCTCAAGGAGCACATCGCCACGTTGCAGGCCGATCTCCTGGAGATGAAGGCGATTGCCGGCAGTCATCGGTCCGACTTCGAGAGAGAGTGCGACCGCACGAACAAGCTGCTGGCAGAATTGCTCAAGGCCAACGTCGAAACCGTGGCAGCCCGCGAGAAGGCCGCGCATCTGGAGGGGAGGCTGTCGACGGCGAAGCAACCTTGGAGGCGACGGCTCGCGGAGGCTTTCACCCATATCCCTCTGGAAGCCATGCGCTGGAACATCGGTCGCGCCGCTCGATCCAACTGACTGAGCAGTCGGGACTCTGCGGCGGTGGCACCCGGTTTGCGGCGCACAAGGCTGTGCCGATCACTCCACCTATTTTTCCTGCATTTCCCTTCGTGCGATCCCGCGCTTTGCCTACGTGCCATTCGGCAACGGCCCGCGCATCTGCATCGGCTCGTCCTTCGCGCTCCCGGAGGCGACCATCGTGCTCGCGTCTCTCGTGCATCGCTTGGACATGGAGCCTTCGCCGGGGGCGCCAAAGTTTGGCCGTCGCAGAAAATTACGCTGCGGCTGGCAAACGGGCTGCCCATGCACGTGACTGCGCGCAATTGCGAGGTTCAGGCGGCTTGCGGATGCGAGACACAGAGGGCGTGATGGAACAGCCGAGCGGACATGAGCAGAATACGGACCAGATCGCCTATTGGAACGGTCCGGGCGGGCAGCGCTGGGCCGATCGCCACGCGGTGCAGGAGACGCTGCTCGGGCCGATCGCGGACATACTGATTGACCGGGCAAAGCCAAAGCCGGGCGAGCGCGTGCTTGATATCGGCTGCGGCTCCGGCGCGACGACGGTTGCGTTTGGGAAGGCGGTGGCGCCGAATGGCTTTGCGCTCGGCCTCGACGTCTCAGGTCCCATGCTATCGCAGGCGCGTGCTCTCTCGCCAAAGAACCTGCCGCTGGATTTCGTGCTGGCGGATGCGACGGTCTATCCGTTCGAGCCCCAAAGCTTCGATCTGCTGGCATCGCGTTTCGGCGTGATGTTCTTCGCCGATCCGATCGTGTCGTTCACCAACCTGCGTCGCGCGCTGACACCTGCGGGGCGGCTCGCCTTCATCTGCTGGCGTGAGCCGCGCGAAAATCCCTGGATGATGACGCCGCTGATGGCGGTCTACAAACACGTGCCCAAGATGCCGCCGGTTGGTCCGGAGGATCCGGGCCCGTTCGCCTTTGCGTCGGAAGAACGCGTGATGCGCATCCTGAAAGGTGCCGGCTTCGCGGACGTGGCGATGGAGCCGCATAACCTTGCGATGGATATCGCGATCGGTGGCGGGCTGGACGCGGCCGTTGACGGCTCTCTTCAGATCGGCCCTGCCAGCCGCGCGTTGCAAGGCCATCCGCCGGAGACCGTTGAGGCCGCCAAGGGCTCGATCCGCGAAGCGCTGGCGCCGTTCGTCGAGGGGCAGTCGGTGGCGCTGCCGGGAGCGATCTGGATCGTGACGGCGAAGGCGGCGTAGTCGCCGTCACACCACGTTGTCGGGCGCCAACGCGCAGCCATTGTCCTGGCCGGTCTCGATCTGGATCGTCGTGTGACCGATCCGGTGCGAGGTTTTCAGGAGCTGCGCGGTCTCCATCAGGAAGACGTCGCCGGGGTGGCCGCCCAGCATGACGAGGTGACAGGTCAGCGCGGTTTCCGTGGTCGAGATCGGCCAGACGTGCAGGTCGTGGATATCGGAGACGCCGGGCCGCTGCATCAGAAAGCCTTTGATGGCGTCGAGGTCGGTGCCTCGCGGAGCGGCAGCCATCGACATGTCGATGGAGCTGCGGAGCAGACCCGTCGTGCTCCAGAGAATGACGGCGCAGATCAAAAGGCTCGCCAGCGGATCGAGCCAGAGCCAGCCGGTCCACATGATCAGCGCCGCCGAGATGACAACGCCGAGTGAGACCGCCGCGTCTCCCGCCATATGCAGGAACGCGCCCTGGATGTTGATGTCGTCCTTGCGGCCGCTCGCGAACAGCATCGCGGTTGCGCCGTTGATGAGGATGCCGATGCCGGCGACGATCATCACCGTGACGCCGGCGATCGGCTCGGGCTCGCGCAGGCGCAGGATCGCCTCCCAGCCGATCGCCCCGGTTGCGACCAGGAGGAAGACGGCGTTCGCGAGGGCCGCAAGGATGGTCGAGGCGCGAAAGCCGTAGGTGAAGCGGCCCGTGGGCGCGCGCCTAGCCGCGACCGAGGCACCCCAGGCCATGACGAGGCCGAGCACGTCGCTCAAATTGTGGCTGGCGTCGGCGAGCAGGGCGGTTGAATTGGCGATGTAGCCGTAAATGCCTTGCGCGACGACGAGCGCGGTGTTCAGCGAGATCCCGATCGCAAATGCCCTGCCAAAACTTGCGGGCGCGTGGACGTGCGCACCATGGCCATGACCGTGGCCATGATCGTGGCCGCCATGGTCGTGGTCATGATGATCGTGATGGTCGTGGCTGGCCACGTCTGTCGCCCCTTCGGGGGCATCGGATCATCCGACTTCCCGATCCGCCGCGTAGCATGGCCGTAGGAACAGTGTCGACCCGCAACATTATTACGTTAGCGGAACAAACTCGGCGCCGCTGAAGACTGCGGCGACTCGTTCTCACATGGGACGCAGTCAGGCCTGCGCATCAGGCCGATGCGATAGGATCGTGTCTGCCGCTCCATCGGCTCCGGAATGGTGCAGCCATCGCCGGCTTCGACCGCGACGTGGTAGCCCGCTTCCATCGCTAGCTCGAGCCATTTGATGGCTTCGTCGATCCACTGGTCGTGGTGCTCGGGATCGGCGATCGCCTTTTCTCGAAATGCGTTCGCCTGGTTCAGGCATGCCGTTCTGCGATCCACGCGGCTCTCCCGCTCCTGGGGGTTCCGCCCCGACCGCATCTTTGATGATTCCTGAGGTTGGCGTCGTTAACATACGACAGTCAATGCAGCGCAAAAACGGAAGGCCCCAGATCCGGCGCGGACCGGCTGGGGCCTTTGTGCTCACAATCCATGCTTCCCTTGGACTTATACAGGTAACCCGCATCTCGATGTTTCGTTCCGAGCTACGAAAGCCCGATTAGGAACATTCCTTGGGCCTCTTCATTAGCGCCGCGGAGCATTTGAGGAGGATGGGCTTATGGACGGATTGATCTATCTGATCGGTTTGATCGTCGTGATCATGGCGATCCTGTCGTTCTTCGGCCTGCGCTGAGAGTGCCGCGATGACTATCGAGGCTCTCGTACAGGAAGAGGTCATGGAAGGTGGCGTGCCCGCCGCGGAAGGGCGCTGGGCCATCCAGTGGAGTTCGGTGCTGGCAGGCGCGTTCGCTGCCGGTGCGCTGTCGTTCATCCTGGTCAGCTTTGGCCTCGCCATCGGCCTCGGTGTTAGCTCGACCTCGCCGACATGGCGCGATGCGTCATCGGCGCTCGCGCTGCTGTCGGGACTGTATCTGATCCTCCAGGCGATCGTCAGCTTCGGTTTTGGCGGCTACATCGCCGGCCGGATTGCGCGGCCTGCGCCTGCGCTCACGGCGGTCGAGGATGACGGCGAGCGGCGGGACGGGCTGCACGGACTGATGTCATGGGCTGTCGCGGTGCTGATCGGTGCGGCATTGCTCGCGATCCTCGGCGCGTCCGCGCTCGAGCGCTCGCCGATGCGCAGCTCGGCCAGCAATGCAACCGCCGCCGAGCCGCTGTTGAGCTATGAGCTCGACAAGCTGTTCCGCGCCCCGCGTCGGCCGCCCAACACTGATATCCGGGAAGACCGCGCCGAAGCCGGGCGGATCCTCATGACGTCGTCGAGCCACAGCGGCATCAGCAGCGATGATCGCACCTATCTCGTGCAACAGACGGGCGCGCTGACGGGGCTGTCGCCGGCGGATTCCGAGCGGCGCGTCGACGCTGTGATCGCGGAGTCCCAGACGGCAATCAACCATGCGCGGCGCAGTTCGATCATCGTCGCATTCTGCGTTGCGGCAGCGACCCTGATCGGAGCCGTGGTCGCCTGGGCGGCCGCAGTCGCCGGCGGACGCCACCGCGACGGTGAACCCTTGCCGCAATGGATGGCGAGCTCGAACCGGTTCAGTCGCAATCGGCGTCCGATGCCGGTGCCATAGTAGGGCAACCGCGTTCTTTACGAACGCGGGAGCGCCCGACCTTCATACATGAACGTCATCGGCTTCGGTCCCGGCATATAGCCTTCATGGAGATCGTGGACGGCGAAGCCGTTGTCGCGGATCAGGTCCGCGATGGCACGATTGAGATGGCAGCCGCCCGCGATGACCCTCCAGGGCGGGGTCAAACGATCCTGCCACCATTGCACGCTGGCCTCGGGCGCGCGACCATGCTCGACGAACAGCAGTTGTCCGCCCGGCCTCAGGATCCGTCGCGCCTCGGAGAGCGCGCGATTGACGTCCGGGATGCTGCACATGGTCCATGTCGTCACCACCGTGTCCACGCTCGAATTCTCCAGCGGAATTGCCTCCGCGGAGCCTTCGATCAGCGCGAGCGGTGCCATGGTCTTTCGCCCGGCATCGCGCGCGATCTCCAGAAGCTTTGGTGACGGATCAAGGCCGATGACTTCGGTCACATCAGGCCCGTAGAACGCGAGATTGAGTCCGGGACCAATTCCGATCTCCAGCACGCGGCCGGTCGCGCCGGAGGCAACGCGTGTTCGATATGGCACGAGTTGGGCCTGGCGCATCGCCAGATGCGTCAGCCAAGGCACGATCCTGTCCTGGTAGAAGCCCATGCGGGATCCTTGGTCGCCTGGCGCGGTCTAGGAACAGCAGTCACCCGCCTGGACGGGCGGACAGGGGACGGATCCGAACGAGCAGAATACACAGCAATCGCCCACCTTCGGTTTCAGCCTCCTGCCGCAGCCCTTGCAGTCATAGAAGAACTGGCAGGCATCGGTCGGCATGGCCTTGCGCATGCGATGGCCGCATTCCGGACAGGTGAGCGTCGATTCAAGCTGCATTCGCGATGAACTCCAGGGCCGGTCGTAAGGCCGAACGTCCTAGCACCCGCCGCAATCGTCGTTGCCGCATCTAAGGCAGCCCGGCCTAGGCCCGCTCTTCCCAGATCATCGCAAGATGCACGATGGTCTGGACGGCCTTTTCCATGTCCTGCCGGCTGACCCATTCCAGCCGCGAGTGAAACGCGTGCTCGCCGGCAAAGATGTTGGGGCACGGCAGGCCCATGAAGGAGAGGCGCGAGCCGTCGGTGCCGCCGCGGATCGCGGTGCGCATCGGGCGGAGACCGGCGCGGCGGATCGCTTCGATCGCGTATTCCAGGATGTGCGGGTGACGGTCGATCACCTGCTTCATGTTGCGATACTGCTCTCTGACCTCGAAACGGTAGGTCGAGCGCGGATAGTCCTTCATCACGTCCTTGACGATGGCCTCGAGCAGGGCCTCTTTCTCCTTCAGGCCTTCCTCGGTGAAGTCGCGCACGATGAAGGACAGTGTCGCCTGCTCCAGCGCGCCGGACATGCCGATCGGATGCAGAAAGCCCTGCTTGCCCGAGGTGGTCTCGGGCGAGCAGCCTTCCTTGGGCAGGCGCTCGACGATGGCGGCTGCGATCTTGATCGCGTGCTCCATCTTGCCCTTGGCATAGCCGGGATGGGCGGAGACGCCCTGGATGGTGATGGTGGCGCCATCAGCCGAGAACGTCTCGTCCTCGACGCTGCCGGCGCTCTCGCCGTCCATGGTGTAGCCGAAATCGGCGCCGAGCTTCTTCAGATCGACATTGTCGACGCCGCGGCCGATCTCTTCATCGGGTGTGAACAGGATCTTGATGGTGCCGTGCTTCACATCGGGATTGTTGATGAAGAAATGCGCGGCATCCATGATCTCGGCGACGCCGGCCTTGTTGTCGGCGCCCAGCAGCGTCGTGCCATCGGTGGTGACGATGTCGTTGCCGATCTGGTTCTTGAGCGCGGGATGCTCGGCGAAGCGGATCACCTGGGTGGGATCGGCTGACAGCGTGATGTCGCCGCCGCGATAATTCTTCACGACCTGTGGCTTGACGTCCTTGCCCGAGCAGTCGGGCGAGGTGTCCATGTGCGAGCAGAAGCAGATCACCGGCACCTTCTTGGTCGTGTTGGCCGGGATCGTCGCGTAGACATAGCCGTAGTCGTCGAGATGGGCATCTTCGACGCCCATGGCCTTGAGCTCGGTGACGAGCACGCGGCCGAGATCCTTCTGCTTCTCGGTCGAGGGCGAGGTCGGGGATTCGGGATCGGACTGGGTGTCGATAGTGACGTAGCGCAGGAAGCGCTCGGTCACGGTGTGGGTAAAGGTGAGGGACATTTCTTCTCGTAGCCGCCGGGTCAGATGAGGGGCGGTATACCAGAAAAAGCGTCGTTCCGGGGGCGCCGTGTCGCCGCGCAAGGAGGCGTGATCAGGCTTAACGAAGTATAAGCCTCGGCGGGCTTCGGCGAGTTCCCTGAACGGAGCGGACGGCGGCTTTTGCCGCCTTCGGACACCGGACGATTCGGGCCTGACGGGCCAGCCATCCAGGGCCGCATTTCTGCGAAGTCCCGCAGAAACACCCGATGTTTACGGGCCAAGCTCAACGTCCTTGACTTCACCAGATCGCGCCTTTAAGTCCCCCCTCGTTCCGCATGGCTTTGCCCAGCACGCGGGAGTAGCTCAGTTGGTTAGAGCGCCGGCCTGTCACGCCGGAGGTCGCGGGTTCGAGCCCCGTCTCTCGCGCCATTTTTGGCAACGAATTCAATCATTTGCTGTCTTGCCATTTTTCGCTGCGCCGCGGAAAAGTGTGGCTTTTGTTCGGTCTTTGTTCTAATTGCTTCGCTCCGACAACCCGCGCCTGATCGAAGCGGCGTACGCTGGCGATGTTCACTGGGTTGAGGTCTTCCGGAGCCGCTTGTTGGTGGCGATGCTGTTCGCCATCTTGTTGGTCTGGTCCGCCCCTCGATGGCGCCGCTATGGCGCACGTCCGCGAGCTGGCGCTTGTCGGTCTTGTCGATCGCCTCCCGCACGTCCCGAAAGTCATCGCCAGGTGTATCCTTGGAGTAGGGGGCACCGGACCGGTTCCGGAAGATCGGCGCGTTCGGGGCGATGTCGACGCCAAGCTTGCGCACGCAGGCTGTCAGGATCGCCAGCGACCAGGGCGTGAGCGCTGCCGCAGCCGCCTTGCCTGTCTGTCTTGGCGCGGTCGACCTCGAACCAGCTGCTCCTTGGTCCAGATGATGCCGGCCTTGATGCGCTCGCCTTCGCGCGCAAGTAGCCATCGCCGACGCTGCCCTTGGCGAAGGTCGGTCGGTCAAGCCTCCGCTTCGGCCTGATGCCGAAGCGGACCAAATACAGCCGTGTGAGGGCGTTGCATTTAACGCGAGCCATGATGACCGAGAGTACCAAGGCCCATGAGCGCGATGAGGCCGCCCGCTGAGGTGGCCTCTTCCGTTATTGGCGGCGATGGCGCGATCAGCGCTCCGCGGGCGGCATCGTTCAAGGCGAGGCAGTGCAGGCACATAGGGTGGATGGTAGCTCTCTTTTTTAAGGCGGTAATTTTCAGCTGCCTGACGCTAATGGGGTTGAGTTTGTCGCTGCTTGGCTGGAACTAGCTCAAACTCATGGCGTCAGAGTTTGGATAGCCTCGGCAGGCGGCCTTACAACCGTCCCTCGCAGCATGGGAGCACCCTCGTCTGAACATTAGGCCGTCATGAAATTCAATTTGAAATTTGGAAGGCTCATGGATGGCGCCCTCTGGCGTCAGGCGTCTTCTGAGAGGCTGGCGAGGCCGGGGGGAGGTCGCCGCCATGGTTGGAAAAAAATCACAGGCAGGCGTGCCTGAGTGGGCCCATCCGCGTGGCCGCTCATCTGGACAAATTTCGACAACCGCGCGAATAATAGCGAAAGCGAGTACGGGGGTATCCCATGGATATCGGCCGTTGGCTGCTTGGACTAGGCCTTGAGCAATACGCGGCAGCTTTCCGCGAGAATCGGATAGACCGAACGATCCTGTCCGCTCTGACGGTGGAGGACTTGAAGGATCTCGGCGTGGTGTCGGTGGGCGACCGCCGCAGACTGCTCGATGCAATCGCGTTGCTGGCGATCGAACCGGCGAAAGATGCACACTCGGGCGCCGCGCTGGCAGCCGCGGAACTGGAATCCAGACAGCGGTTCCTGGAGGCGGTTCTTGATTCGATCGGCGACCCGATTTTCGTAAAGGATCGCGATCATCGCTACCTTTACGTGAATGAAGCGAAGTGTCGTCTTGCGGGCTGCAAGCGAGAGGACATCATCGGCAAGACCGATTACGACCTCTCTCGCCCAGACAAAGGGGAGGTCAAAGTCTTTGTCGAAAGAGATGACATCGTACTGAAGACTGGCCGTGAGGACACCAACGAAGAAGCCGTTACGGGTGCCGATGGCGTGCTCCGGACGGTGGTCACCAAGAAGTCACTGTACGTCGATGACGCTGGCCAGCGCTGCGTCGTAGGAATCATTCGCGATATTACGGAGCTCCGACGCGCCGAGGAGGCACTACAGCGGAGCCAAGCTGCGTACCTTGCCGAGGCGCAAAGGTTGAGTGCCACCGGCAGTTTTGGCTGGAATCCCAAAAGCGGTGAAATCTTTTGGTCTGATGAGACCTACCGGATCTTCGAATACGAGCCGAGATCGAAACCCTCGATCGAAATGATCATGAAACGTGTGCACCCGGAGGACGTTGCGCTCGTTGAGCAGGTGATCGAGCGGGCGAGAACAGATAGACAGGGTTTTGAACTTGAGCATCGTCTGGAGATGCCCGATGGCTCGGTCAAGCACCTTCATGTCGTAGCCCGAGATTTTCCAGGCGATTCGGGAGAAATGCAATTCGTTGGTGCGGTAAAGGAGGTCACGGCCGCAAAGAATGCTCAAGAACGGCTCAACGCGGCACAGACCCAGCTCGGCCGTGCCATGCGCTTGTCGGTCGTCGGCGAGCTCACAGCCTCGATCAGCCACGAGGTGACCCAGCCGCTCGCGGCGATTGGCGGTAACAGCGATGCCGCCATGACCTGGTTAGCGCGTGACCCCACTAATTTGGACGAAGCGCGAACTGCGCTTCGCAGAATAAAGGACGATGCCGCGCGCGCCATTGAGATCGTTGGGCGCATCCGAGCGCTCGTCCGGAAATCGCATGTGAATTTGGTGCCGCTCGAGATAAACGTCGCGGTCAATGACGCTGTGTCTCTCATGCGCCCTTTGATCGTTCATCGACGAATAACGCTTGATCTCGACTTGGCGCCTGGGTTGCCCGCCGTTCTCGGAGACTGCGTGCAGCTCCAGCAAGTTGTCATCAATCTAATAGGCAACGCTGTACAGGCTATGGCCGACATCCGTGATCGACCGCGCATGCTCTGCATTCAGTCAAAACCGGAGAATGGTGGCCAGGTACTCGTCTCGGTTCAAGATTCCGGCGTCGGCATCAACCCGGAGGCCGCAAGTCGGCTATTCGACGCTCTCTACACAACGAAACCCAACGGCATGGGCCTGGGATTATCGATTTGCCATACGATTATCACCGCCCATGGCGGCCGGATATGGGCGTCAAACAACTCCCGGCCGGGCGCAACGTTTTCGTTCAGCCTCCCTTTGATGACTGGCGGCGCGTCATCACCCAGCGACAGCAAGCCACGCGAAGTTCCGATCACACACTGACGGATCTCGTTCGTCTGAGATCTCCCTGCTACTGGACAGAAATGGATCAAAGGGCTCTTTAGTAGCGGCCACACCTCAATGACACTGAAATCGTCGCCATGCACCGGGGCTGCTACCCGTCGACTCCGAGAATACCCTTGTGAAGTGGCTTTGATCGCCAAAACCCGCGGCTTTGGCGATCTCGATGAGCGAGAGTCGCGAGCTCGACAGCAACGACTTGGCTCTCGCGACCCGTTGTTCGCGAAGCCAGCTATGCGGGCGCATGCCCATAGACTGCGCGAAGGCGCGCGAGAAATGACCGGGTGACAACCCGCACTCGGCCGCGACGTCGGCCAGCGAAAGGTCGCCGTCGAGATTTTCGCTCAACAATTCGGTTGCCCGTTTTTGCTGCCAAGGCGCAAGCCCGCCACGAAGCTTGGCTGCTGGCTGGTCGATGCCGGCGTATTCCTTCAGGAGATGTGCCGCCGCAGCGTGGAGGACGTGGTCGACAAAAATACGGCTCACTTCCTGCGGCTGCATCAGGGACGGCAACAGCGCGCTGGCCAATTGTGCCAGTGTTCGATCGGGGGACGATACGCCAGTTGGCGCACGTATCTCGTCAATCCGCCTGGCGCCCTGCTGTTCGAGCATTCCGTCAAGGGCGCTGCGCGTGAAGTAGAAATGCACGAGCTGAAAGCCGCCCTTGAACCGGACGCGGTTATCATGCCTCAGATCGAGCAATGTTGCTCCGCCTGCGGTCTGCGGCCCTTGTGGTGGCAACGGACGCTCATTCAGCCAGATTTCGCGGTCAACTCCGTCCGATAGCGAGACTGAAGCGACGATTGCTTCTTCGGTCGGCAACGACTCGGATTTCTCGTGAGACGCCCGATCAGATCTAACCAAGGTCGCCGCATACTCCTTCTGACGACCTTTTTGCCGGACGACAGAGGGCGCTTCCTCGATTCGAAGGAGCTGTGCAACGGTTTGACCGTATCCCTTGGGGCTCGACATCGGTCTGATTCTCGCTTTGGCGCTTGCCGGTTCGTCCTCTCGTCGAGCGGTCTAGGAGATCTGGGTGCGCCGCCATTCTTGCGGACTGTCTCCGATCACCTGGCTGAATACGCGGCACAAGTGACGTTCGCCGGTGAACCCACTATGCTTGGCGATCTGACTGATCGACATCTTCGTCTGCTTCAACATCGTCATTGCCTTTTCCAGCCGACGTTCAAGCAGCCACTTGTGAGGCGGCATTCCGAGTGAGTACGTGAAGGCATCAGCGAAGGCACGAACCGGCATGCCGCACGCCTGTGCCAGCTGAGCAACCGTCACGTTGCCGTCGAGATGCGCGAGAATGACTTCCTTGACCTGCGCCTGTTGCCGCTTCGTCAGGGCGACGGCGCTGGCGCGAGGCTTGCTTGTCTTCGGACTGTAGGCGTGCAGAACATGCGCGGCGATCGCGGTGGTGACGTGATCGACGAAAAGCATGTTGGCCTCGTCGGGGCGCTGGAAGGCCGGATAAAGTGCGTAGCCCAGCTCCCTGATCACGGGGTCGTCGATGCCGCCGCATGGATCGTGCGCGAATTCATCGATGTCGCGGACCTCGTCGAGCTCGGCAATGTGGGTGAGAACGCGACGGGGCACGTAAAACGACAACATATGGAAGGAGGAGACGCCGTAACCAATGTACTTCCGCCGCAGGTCAAAGATGTTCGACGAACCGGCCTCGAGGGGAAGTGCCAGGACAGGTTTGTCATCGATCCAGAGGACGCGCTTGGGCCAGTCGCGCATGTTAAGGGTGATCAGGAAAGCGCTCTCCTGGGGGACGGCCGACGTGTAGTCGTTCTCGGGTATGTCGCGGCGGACGTCAGTCACCGCGATTTCGGATTTTTGCAGGGTCGGGCGGGTGACGAGCGTCGGGGCCTCGCCGACATGCAGCGCCTTCGCAAGGTGTTGACCGTACGCGAATTTTTCCATCCTTGGGCGCCAATTGCGGTGTCGTTCGACCCAGTGCAGCAACGATAGAGCGGGGAAACAAGACGCGATTGTCTGAATCACTCATTGTTTTGCAAAACCGATCAGAAAAAGCCGCCAACGTCGATCCGGATGGCGCCTTTGATCTCGCTCCCAGTAGACTGTACTTGATCCCGGCAGGTCGGAAGTGCTCCGAAAGGCGGATCTAGACAGGGGTAAGATCCATTTCTGATCTACGCGCGAGAGCTGCCGAATTCCGGCGCGGTTGGCCGGCCATGATCGCCTGCCTGATCGGACATGCAATCGGACTTCATACGCTCCCGCCGTTCACTATCGGGCTGTTCATTGTACCGCTTCAGCAGGACCTGGGGTGGACCAGAACCTCGATTTCGCTCGGCATCACTATCATCACGATCGGGACAGCAATCACCGCGCCATTGGTTGGCGTGTTCGTCGACTGGATCGGTGAACGCCTCCTGATCGGAACCGGAATGTTGATGCTGGCTGGTGGTTATTTTGCCCTGAGCCTGATGGGTGGTTCGGTCGTCCAATTCTGGACGATAATGGCCCTGATGGCTCTGCTCGGAGCAGGTTGCTCGTCGGTGACGCTGTCCCGCATCATTGTTGGCTTGTTTGACCGAAATCGCGGCGCTGCTATCGGTGTGGTGCTGATCGGCACAGGCCTTGCGAGCGCGGTCGCGCCGATCCTTCTGTCGCCGATCATCGTCGCATCAGGGTGGCGCTCGGGCTACCAGACGCTGGCATTGGTCATGCTCGTCGCACTTCCGATTGTCGTGGGCCTGCTGGCGTTCAATGAAGTAGGTGGACCGCGAAGAGCTGCATCGAATGCGCCGGGCTCGGAAGATGCGGTAACCGTTGCCGAAGTGCTCAGGCATCCCATGTTCGTTCGCCTTCTGGTTCCTTTCGTGCTGGTGGCGATCGGCACTGGCGGGGTTGTCGTGCACTTCGTGCCGATGTTGATCGATGCGGGGTTCAGCCCGGCGAGAGCCGGGCAAATGGCCGGTTTGCTCGGCGTGTCCCTGGTTTCTGCCCGGCTGCTAGTGGGCGTGCTGATCGACTTCGTCTTTGCGCCTTTGGTCGCAACAGTAATGATGGCGACAAGCGCGCTTGGTTTTCTTGCCCTGGCATTCGGCGGTCAAGGCGCGACGCCCTATGCAGCAATTTTCGTCGGCACTTCACTGGGGGCTGAAGTCGATTTTATCGCTTACCTGGCCTCGCGGTACTTTCCGGAGCGCTATTTCGGTCGCGCCTATGGGTGCCTCTATTCGGCCTTCCTGCTGTCGGTATCACTTTCACCCCTGGTCTACGCGGGGTTTCGCGAGGCGATCGGAAATTACTCGCCGGGCTTCGTCTGGACGTCCGGATTCCTGGCGCTCAGCAGCATTTGCTTTGCCTGGCTGCCGCATTTCCAGAAAGCGGCGCCAACCGCAGACAGCTAGTGGTCCGGACCTTCGTTACCCTCGAACAGAATGCGCTGCGCGGCGCCTTCGAGGTCGTCATATTGACCGTTCTTTAGCGTCCACATGAACGAGGCCAGGCCTGCCAGACCCAGGCCAATCGCGATTGGTACGAGAAAGAAGAAATCGATCATCGGCTCGCCCCAAGAATGATCCGGGCTTTGGACACCGGAGTATGCCCAGCATCTTGCCTCGTCGCCTGTCCATTGAGACGTAGGGCGTTAGCGACGACCGTTATGGAAGAGAGGGACATCGCGATGGCGGCAAAAAGAGGCGTCACAAGGCCGAGCAGAGCGAATGGCACTGCCACAACGTTGTAGATCACAGCCAATGCGAAATTCTGCCGAACCAGGATGCGCGCTGCGCGCGATATCTCGACCGTCCGCGGTACGGCATCGAGGCTGTCACGGAGGAACACGAAATCCGACGCATTGCGGCCGATATCAGAGGCCGACGCCGGTGCCATCGAGACGTCGGCCGCCGTCAGCGCCGGCGCATCGTTCAAGCCATCGCCCACCATCAGCACCTTGTGGCCAGCCCGCCTCAAGGCGCAAACATAGGCGATCTTTTCGGCTGGGCCAGCTTGGGAAGTCCAGGGCAGGCCGAGTTGCTTGGCAATGTCCTGCACGCGACGGTCCCCGTCGCCGGACAGAATTTCGGCCGAGATGCCCGACTTCGCCAGCTCCGAGACGGCTACCTGCGCACCGCTGCGCAAGCCATCATTGAAGCTGAAGTAAGTGATGCCTTTGCCATTGATTGCGAGCGCGACGGTCGTATCACGATCCCCTGGGAGACTTTGCCCGTCGGCGACCGCCCAGTCGGGACGCCCCAATCGAAAGACGTCAGTGCTGCTGCGCGCCTCGAGGCCCTTGCCCGGATGCTCCGTCAAGGCGTCGAGATCGACGCGCCGGAAATGGTCGCCAAGACTGGCCAGCGCTTGTGAGTAGGGATGTAGCGAATGCATGGCGATCGTGGCTGTCAGAGCCAGCATGTCGGCGCCAGTGTCGCCCGTCATTGTCGGCCTCGAGCGGCCCACCGTCAGCGTCCCTGTCTTGTCGAAGATCGCCGTATCGACCTCGGCGAGCCGCTCCAAGGCGCTGCCGTCTCTCAGCATGACGCCCAGGTCGAACAGCCGGCGGGCGGCGACGACATGAACCATGGGAACGGCAAGTCCAAGCGCGCAGGGGCAGGTGATGATCAGGACGGAAATCGCAATGGTGATGGCGCGATGGGGATCGCCGGAGATGATCATCCAACCGAGGAACGCCGCAAAAGCCGCCGCGTGAACGGCAGGTGCGTAGAACCGTGCAGCCCGGTCTGAAATCTGGCGATAGGTTGAGCGACCTGCTTCGGCCGCCTCCGTCATGCGCGTGATGTCGGCGAGAAACGAGTTGGCCGCAGTCCTGGTTGCGACGATCGTCAAGGGACCGGTCAGATTGAGGATGCCGGCTTCGAGTTCGGTTCCCGCCTTGGCCTGGAGCGGGGCGCTTTCGCCCGACACCAGAGAATAGTCGAGTTCGGAGGCTCCCGTGATCACCCGCGCGTTGACCGGGACGCGTTCACCGGCCGACAGAAGGATCGTCATTCCTGGCTCGATCTCGTCGATCGGAACATAGGTCTGCGTGCCGTCCGGCTGGAGGACGAGCGCACCGCGCGCGGCCAGCCGCGCCAGTCCGCCGACAGCCTGCCGCGCCCGCTCCCGCATTACGTGGTCAAGCGTCCGGCCAACGAGGAGGAAGAACAGCAGGGAGACGGCGGCGTCGAAATAGGCGTAGGGACCGTGATGGACGGTCTCGTACAGGCTCATAGCAAAAGTGAGCAGCACACCGATCGAGATCGGCACGTCCATGTTGGTCTGCCCATGCATCAGGCTGCGCCAGGCCGAGCGGAAGAAGACCTGGCCGGAATAGGCGAGGGTCGGCAGCGCGATTAACGCGGAAATCCAATGAAAGAGATCACGGGTTGGCGGTTCGGCTCCTGCCCATACCGAAGCCGACAACAGCATGATGTTGGTGGTCGCAAAACCTGCAACCGCGAGCGCCCGCAACAATTCGGAGAGTACCGCGTCCTTGCCGTTTGCATCGACATCATGCAGGTGAGCCCGATAGCCGAGGGCCTCCAGAGCCGACATGAAGGGCGGAGGCACCTCGCCGCGCCAGACGACGGTCACCCGGCGGGTCGAAAGATTGGCTCGCGCCCGCGCGACGCCATCGAGTTTGGTCAGCGCCGTTTCAATGCGTTGCAAGCATCCGCCGCAATGGATGTCTGGCACCGAGAGGTCCGTCTGGCGCAGCCCATCCTCGACCGCCCGGCTCGCCAGCAGAATCTCGTCGTTCAGGCTACTGACCTGATGCAAACAAAGCTCAGCGCCGGGTGCGCAGCAACTCATGGACAGGCTCCGTCCTTCGATCCATCAGTCCCTTTCGGGCTCGACAGTGCGATAGGCGTGCCAGGTTGCGTGACCCAGCCAGGGATAGATTACGATCAGTCCCAGCATGCCGGTTGCCAGGCTGACGAGGAAGAGCGCGAGCACGATCGCCGCCCAGATCAGGAGTACACGCAGATTGTTCCAGACGAGGGCCATGCTGGATCCCATCGCCGTCAGTGCATCGGTGCGACGATCAAGCAGCATCGGAACGGAGAAAACGCTGATCGCAAAGGAGAACGCTGCGAACAGGCCGCCCACGGCCGTGCCAACGACCAGCATAGCCCAGCCGACCTTCGTGCTGAACAGCATTGGCGCGATGCGATCGAGCCCGGGAAAAGTGACCATGCCGAAGAACAGGGCGTAAATCAGCACTGCCGCCCTGATCCAGACGATCATCAGCAGGGAGAGCAGCACGCCGGTAAACAGGATCTGTCCGCCCGAACGCGGCTTCACGAGGAAAAGGTTCTCCCAGCGCACAGGCAGGCCTTCCTCGATCCGCCGGCTTTTCTCATAGAGCCCGACCGCCAGGATCGGCCCGATCACCATGAAACCTGCAAAGACCGGAAACAGGATGTAGTCGCGCTTCAAAGCGATCAGGCCTGCGACCAGCGCCGTCGAAATACCGAAGATGATCACGCCATAGGCGAGGCTCATCGGCATCTGGATCGCAAAATCCCGCCAGCCTTGCGCCAGCCATTTGATTGGGTCTTGCGCGTTGAGTGGGCGGGCCCATTTGTTGACCGTCGGGAGCGGCGGCGCCACGGAAGGGAGCATCGTCATCGCCCGTTTCCTTCTGTCGGTGTACGGATGGCGGACGGCGAACAGGCCGATTGAGCTGCCCTGTAGGGCCCCACGTTGGGACCCGCGTCATCGCGTCGGAGGTGGTTGACGCAGGCGGGCTGTGTTGTCGCCGCGACGTAAACAAGATGCGCGTTGGCGGCGATGACGACGACCAGCCCGAAAACGATCAGGAGCCAGAGCCGGATTGTTACTCTGCCGGTTCGATGTCGATCGACGGCGAAGGTGCTCATGGGCCGGCCATCCTCTTGTCGACCAGATAGAGCGTCAGGATCTTGCGATCGAGCTTTGACAGTCGATCTTCCCAGGTCGGCATGTGACCCTGACGACCGCCCCAGATGGTGGTGTCGATGGTCTCGAAGTCACCGCCGTAGATCCAGAACCGATCGGTGAGGTTGGGCGCGCCGACGTCCGGATTGCCCTTGGCATCAGGACCATGGCAGGCCACGCAATTGGCAGCAAAGATTGCTTTGCCCGCTTCTATTCTCGCAGGATCGATGTCCTTTGCCTCCGGATGCGACAGGGAATAGATAAAGCTTGCGACCTTAAGGACGTCCTGCCGCGTAATCATCTGATCGCGTCCGAATGCCGGCATCTGCGAGACATGCGTATCAGGGTGGGCGGAGTTCACGCCGACGCGGATGGTGTTGAAGATATCGTCCGGCTTGCCGCCCCACAGCCAGGACGTCGTCGTCAGGTTCGGGAAGCCGGGGCCGCCCTGCGCATTGACGCCATGACACGCGGCGCAATTGTTGCCGAACAGCGTGCGACCGGTATTTCGTACGACATCCATCAGCTTTGGATCGGATTGGATTGCCGCAAAATCTTCCGCCTCGATCCGCTCGGACCACACGCTGCGCTCCAGCGCAGCCTCCTGAAGCGAAGCGGCAACGACTGCCCGCTGGTCGATGCCGAGCAGGCCCTTTGAATAGGTGATGCCGAGCGGCCAGGCCGGCATCAGCACCCAGTAGCCTACGGAGAACAGGAACGCCAAGGTCAGAAAGAAATAGAGCACGCGTGGAACAGGCGTGTTCAATTCCTTCAGGCCACTCCATTCATGGCCTGTGGTGAGATAGCCGGTGTAGCCATCGCGGTCCGGTTGCTCTACTGCCATGGTCCTGCCTCATCGCGAAGGATGGATCGGGAGGCGTCATCGAAGCGCTTCTTGTTCGATGGCTTCATCGCGTGGACCACGACAGCAACCGACATCGCAATCAGATAGAATAGTCCGAACGATTTCGAGACGCCGACGAGGAATGCGTGTTCGATCATTGCTCTATTCCACTTGTGCGATTGTCTTATGCGCCGCATTCGTGAGGCGGCCGAGGATCTGGAGATAGGCGACCAGCGCATCCATTTCGGTCAGGTGACTGGGATTTCCGTCAAATGCACGTATGGTGGTCGCCTTGCCATATCGCTTGATCACACCGTCGGCTTGAGGCGAATCCGGGTTTGCCTGGGCATAGGCATCCACCGCGGCGTTGGCGATCATGTCGTCGGTGTAGGGGACGCCGACGGCGCGCTGGGCCTTCAGATGCAGGCCCAAATCGTCGGTGCGCAGTTCGGTCGTGAGGAGCCAATTATAGGCGGGCATCACCGAGACCGGCACAACATCGCGTGGGTTGTTCAAATGCGCGACGTGCCACTGATCGGAGTATTTTTCGCCGATACGGGCGAGGTCCGGGCCGGTGCGCTTCGAGCCCCAGAGCATCGGATGGTCGTATTTGGATTCGACCGCCAGCGAGTAGGGGCCGTAGCGGTCGACCTCGTCGCGAAGCGTACGGATCATCTGCGAATGACAGGCGTAGCAGCCCTCACGGATGTAGATGTTGCGCCCGGCGAGCTCGAGCGGCGTGTACACCCGCATGTCGGGAGCGTCTTCTACCGTCTGATGGATGGTGAAGAGCGGCGCGATCTCGACCAGGCCGCCAATGCTTGCGACGCCGATGATTGCGAGCGTCAGGCCGATCGCCTTGCGTTCCAGCCGATAATGAAATCCGAACAGAGACATGGTGCATTACTCCGCGGCCTGAAGCACGCCGTCGCCGACCACAACCGGCTGCGGAATGTCGCTCGCCTGGCTTGCCGATACGCCGGGGACCGTGATCGTCATCCAGACGTTGTAGGCGCCAAGGCAGCCGCCGATCAGGAACATCAATCCACCGACGGCGCGCGCGGCATAATAGGGATGCATTGCGATCAGCGTATCGATGAAGGAGTAGGCGAGCGTTCCGCTTTCATTATAGGTCCGCCACATCAATCCCTGCACGACGCCGGAATTCCACATTGCGAAGACGTAGATGATGGTACCGAACAAAGCGAGCCAGAAATGCGCTTCGACAAGCTTCGGCGAATACATGCGCTCGCGCTTCCACAGCCAGGGCACGCAGGCATAGATCGATCCGAAGGTGATCATCGCGACCCAGCCGAGCGCGCCGGCATGGACATGGCCGATCGTCCAGTCGGTGTAGTGCGAGAGCGAATTCACCGAACGGATCGCCATGAACGATCCTTCAAAAGTGGTGAGACCATAGAATACGCCCGCCACCATCATGAATCGTAGCGTGGCATCATCGCGCACCTTGTCCCAGGCGCCGTTCAGCGTCAGCAACACGTTGCCTGCGGACGCCCAGGACGGGATCAGCAGCATCAACGAGAAGGTCATTCCGAGCGTCTGCACCCACTGCGGTAGGGCCGTGTAGTGCAAGTGATGCGAGCCCGCCCACATGTAGAAGAAGGTGATGCCCCAGAAGCTGATGATGGACATCCTGTAGGAGAAGATCGGCCGGCCCGCGCGCATCGGCAGGAAGTAGTACATCATGCCGAGGAAGCCGGCCGTGAGGAAGAAGGCGACGGCGTTGTGGCCGTACCACCACTGGGTCATGGCGTCCTGTACGCCCGAGAAGGCCGAGTAGCTCTTGGCGTGGCCGAGCGAAACCGGAACGGCGAGGTTGTTGACGATATGAAGGATCGCAACGACCAGGATGAACGCCATGTAGTACCAGTTCGAAACGTAGATGTGCGGTTCCTTGCGCCGCGCCAGCGTGCGCAGGTAGAGCACGAAATAGGTCACCCACACCACGACGAGCCACAGGTCGGTGTACCATTCGGGCTCGGCATACTCCTTGGACTGGGTGATGCCCATCAGGTAGCCGGTGACGGCGAGCAGGCAGAACAGGTTGTAGCCGAACACAACGAACCAGGGGGTGACCTGATCGGGGAGGCGGGCACGGGACGTCCGTTGCATGACGTAAAACGAGGTGGCGATCAGTGCGTTGCCGCCAAAGCCAAAGATCACGGACGTGGTATGAACTGGCCGCAGCCGGCCAAAACTCGACCAGCCCATTCCAAAGGTCAGATCTGGATCGACAAGCTGCCAGGCGACCCAGTCGCCGAACGCAAGGCCGATTACGGCCCACGCCATGGCCAGGATGATGCCGACCTTGCTGGGATCGTCGTAATAGTGGGCAAGACGATCATTGGACGGCTCCGGTGCATAATAGCTTCCGCCGATGCGGAAGATCATGAGGAAGCCGGCGAGGAAGATGAGGGCACCATGGACGCCCATGACGTCGTCACGTCCAGCGATGATGATGAGCCCGCCCAATATGGCGACGGCCAGGCTGATCAGGATCGCGCGTTGCCGTTCGATAAGCGTGAGTTGGGCGATCATTGGCGGCTGCCCCTGCGCAGTTCGACATTTGACAGGGGCAGTCTGGCCCTGGGTCGCTGGCATTTCGCGAAGGCGCTTGCCTATTCGAGGACGTCCTTGCCGCGTTTTGCCGGGGGACGCGGTTCGCGAAGTTGGACCACCCGCGAACAAGGTTCATTGGACGGCGGATAGGACGTCGCTGTTTGCGGTACCCTCGATCATCAGCTCAGAGATCGTGCCAGAAACTGCGATCCACGCGCGTCGGATCTCTGGCGTGAAGTCGTCGCCCAAGAACTCCGCAAGCGTCAGGAGCAGGGCATTTGCGACCTTGTTGTAGTGATCCGGTCTGGCTCCATAACGACAATGTCGCTGTCCCAGCGCACGTACACCGCCCTCGATCTCGGTCAACCGGTTCAAGCCTCTGACGAGCGAATTCAGCATAGACACCAGCATTCTCTGCTGGACAGCAAGATCGTTCTTGAACAGCGCGCGAAGCTTCGGATCAACCTCGAATAGGATGGCGTAGAAGCGTTCGCCAAACGTGTGCAGGCGCGGCGCGATCTGATGAAAGGATGACTGGACGAGGAGAACCCGATCGGGACAACTGAAGCCCTGACAAGGGTACAGGCTCGTCGTTTCCGACACGCCCTTGAGCGAAGGCCTGATCGGCGGGCCAATCCGAAGCGCGTCGGGCAGATGCGCAACGAGGCTGTCGCTCAACAGGATCTGCGCATCGACCTGCTTTGTCATGCGCTCGATCCGGCTCGCGAGGTTGACGGTGTTGCCGATCACCGTCACCTGCCTTTTACCGGGATGACCGATCCGACCCAGGATGACCGGCCCAAAATGGACGCCGATGCCGAGACGCAGTGCGATGTTGAGATCGCGCTCAAAGATCGGTGAAAGCCGGTTTGCGGCATCCTGCATGCCAAGGGCAGCACGAACCGCATTCCGGCAGGCGGTCGCCGGCGGTTCGCCGCGGATGCCAAAGACCGCCAAAAGCCCATCTCCAATGTATTTGTCGATGAAGCCGTTATTGTTCAGGATGACCTCGGCCGCGGCGGCAAAATGGCCGTTAAGGAAATAAGCGACGTCGTACGGCAAGCTCTTCTCGGTCTGGCTTGTGAAGTTGCGGATGTCGCAAAACAGGACTGCGACTTCCAACTCCCGCTCTTCGACGCCAGAGGCGGCGCTGAGCTCGTCGAGATCGAGGACCACGACGTCCTGCGGGCTTTGCAGCAGCCGGCGTGCGATGACGTCGCCATGGACTCTCGTCTGGCAGGCTAGACGCGTAAAGTCGTCCCAGCCTCGCTCCGAAGCGACACTCTGTTCGATTGGGGTGCGGGGCGAGACGTGTGACAGGCCGTCGAGGATACGGACACGGCAAGTCGTGCAGCGCGCCTGGCCGCCGCACTGATGATGATGCTGAATCCGATTCTGGATGGACGCTTCAAGCAAGGTTTGGCCATCGACCGCTTCGATCGCCAATTCATGAGAATAGGTCACGCGATGCACGGCACAAGCTCCCGCAAGTCTCAATTCTCATCCTCTGCCGCAAAGGCACGCCAAGTGCTTGCCCCGGCTTGCCGGCCGCGGGACGTTCTTGCCGCGTTCTGCGGTGCAAGCCGGCCTGTCGTCCGACCGGTGGACCGGCGGCACGCGAAACGCGGCAAGAGCGTTCTAGGCTCGGCAACCTCGTCCAAGAACGTCTCGGCGGCCCAGCTACAAGCTACATCGATGCCGCGATCGCTGTGATGATCGAGCTCGGCAAAGGGTGTAGCGCGCCGGCTATCGCGCGGACCTGAGGACCCCTGTCATGGATGCGTCGATCATCTCGGCCCTCGCAGCCCTGACCGGCACCGCGGTAGGCGGTCTGACCAGCGTGATTGCAAACTGGCTGAATCATCGTCTCCAGACGCGCGCCCAATGGCTGTCTCACGAAAAGAACCGCCGGCAGAACCTGTACCGGGAATTCATCGAGCAGGCCTCGGCCAGCTATATCGATGCCCTCCAGCATAACAAGGCCGATATCCCCAATCTCGTCGGGCTTTACGCCAAAATCGGAAGGATGCGCGTGCTATCGAGCGAGACGGTCATCGGCGCCGCCGATCACATTGCGAAGCGAATCCTCGACATCTATCTCGAGCCCGACAAGTCGTTTGTCGAGCTTCGCGATATGGCGAACAACGGCGCGATCGATCTGCTAACTGAGTTTAGCCTGGCGTGCCGGGTCGAGTTTGAACAACTCGAACACGGTCGCTTCTGATCCGTTCTCGTATGCAGCTCACTCGGCAGCAACCGATGCGGGAACAAAGGGCAGGTCCAGGCGTGCCCAGACGTCCACCAGTGCGTCCCTGAGCTGATCAATCAGGACATCATCGTGGTATGGCGTGGGCGTGATGCGAAGCCGCTCGGTGCCCTTTGCGACAGTGGGGTAGTTGATGGGCTGAATGTAGATCCCGTGCTCGCTGAGCAGGAGATCGCTTGTCTCCTTGCATAGGCGGGCGTCGCTGACCATCAACGGAACGATATGCGTGCTGGTCGGCATGATCGGCAGTCCGGCAGAGACGAGAGCCTGTTTGAGCCGCGCGGCATTGCGCTGGTGCCGACGGCGCTCGGAGTCGGAGGCCTTGAGATGGCGGATGGCAGCAGTCGCGGCTGCGCAGAGTGGTGGGGCGAGGGCGGTCGTGAAGATGAACCCGGGCGCGTGCGAACGGACCGCATCGATCAGATTGCGGCTCCCGGTGATGTACCCGCCAAGGCATCCGAACGCCTTGGCGAGCGTGCCCTCGATGACGTCGATGCGTTCCACCGCGCCGTCCCGCGCGGCGATACCGGCACCCCTTGGGCCGTACATGCCGACCGCATGGACTTCGTCGCAATAGGTCATGGCGCCGTACCGTTTGGCGAGATCACAGATCCGATTGATCGGCGCGGTGTCGCCGTCCATGGAGTAGAGGCTTTCGAACAGAATGAGCTTCGGACGGTTCGGCTCGGCCGCCAGGAGGCGCTCGAGCGCTGCCGTGTCGTTGTGGCGCCAGACTTTCCGTTCGACGCCGGACTGCCTGACACCTTCGATCATCGAGTTGTGGTTGAGCTCGTCCGACAGGATCAGGCAGCCCGGAATGAGCTTTGCGATCGTGGAAATACCGGCCTGGTTCGAAACGTAGCCGGACGTGAACAACAGGGCAGTCGCCTTGCCATGGAGGTCGGCCAGCTCATGTTCGAGTTCAACCAATGGAGAATTGGTGCCGGCGATGTTGCGGGTACCACCCGCGCCGATCCCGGTTCGTCTCGCCGTCGCGGTCAACGCCTCGATCACCTCGGGATGTTGGCTCATTCCGAGATAGTCGTTCGAGCACCACATGACGACTTTGCGTGGTCCGGACGGCGACTTCCAGACGGCAAAGGGGCATTCGCCGGCGATTCGCTCGATCTCGATGAACACGCGGTAGCGCTGCACTTCATGCAGGCGTTTAAGCGAGGCGCTGAAGAAATCATCGTAGATCATGGATGACCTTCGCATAAGGCGGGTGCGCCGTCCGACGCGAACGCTTTGACGATCGTGGGCGGCCGCTTAAGCCACGGAAGATTTGTTTCCGCGATGAAGCTTGCGAGATCCACGACCTTCAGTCCGGAAAAGATGTTGTCGTTGGGCATTTGCTGTCTCCTCAGCGTTGCAATTCGAAAGCAAGGGAAGGCTTCCTCGCTCGGCCATCGAGGCGCTCCAGCACGCTCGCGATCCATCCGAGCAGGCGCGTCTGGACTTCGCGGCGGTTGACCTCGTTGAGCATCTCGTGCCGACCGTCGGGGTAGAAATCAGATGCAATGTCGCGGAGGCCGGCAGCGCGATAGCGCTCGATCAGCAGCTTGACGCCCGCAAGATGTCGGCCGACGGGATCGTCAGTGCCTGAAAAAAGGTACACGGGCAGATCGCAGCGGACCTTGGAGAGTGCCCCAGGATCCTTCAGGCGGCGGCCGCTTCCGAGAAACGACGCAAGCGATTGCGGCTGAAGGGCTGCGAAGCACAACGGATCGTTCATGAACGCGTCGACCACATGGTGGTCGCGGCTCAACCAGTCAAACGGCGTACGCGCCGGTTCGAAAGCGGCATTCAGCAAGTTCGTTCCTGGCGGAGCAGCGTTGGCGAGGCGCGCCAGGCCGTCGAGCGCTCCCGAGCCGGACAGGATCAGTCCGTCGATCTGCTGGCTATGATCGATGACATAGAGCTGGGCTGCGAAAGAGCCCATGCTGTGACCGAGCAGGAAAAGCGGCCTGTCGGGGAATTCGTCGCGGGCGATCTCGGTGAGGCGCACCATGTCCGAGACGAGGAGATCGAAGCCGCCGCCGCCAAAGTCGCCGAATTGCGCCGGCGAGCGGGCCGTGATGCCATGCCCGCGGTGATCATTGCCGTAAACCGTCAGCCCCATCGAGGTCAGCACCTCGATGGTTTCGCCATAGCGCCTCAGGTGTTCGCCCATGCCATGTGCGATCTGAACGATGCCGCGTGATTCTCCGCGACTGTCCCAGCGCGCGCAGGCGACGCACGAGCCGTCATTACCAGTTAGCCGAAACTGAGCGCTGGGAAACGCTGGATTGGTCTGGGCCGTCATATAGACGCTCTCCCGATCTGAGCTTACCGCCGGTGGAATTGTGGCGCGCGTTTTTCGAGGAAGGCGGACGTGCCTTCCGAGGGACCAGCGCGCTCGCCCGCCATAGTGACCTACGGATCGCTTGCCCTATTGGATTAGATTGCCACCGCTGGAATGGTTTTGCCCTCTCTCAAGCGTAGCCTCGCGATCCGCATCGAGACATCAATGTAAGGTGGCGTTCGCTGCCGGCAGGCTGAAGGAGAACCGGGCGCCGCCGTGAATGCTGGCGTTATCGGCTTCGATCCGGCCGCCGTGGGCCTCGATGATCGAGCGGCAGATGGACAGTCCCATGCCCATCCCGCCTTCCTTGGTCGTGAAGAAGCTGTCGAACAGGCGCGGCAGGTGATCGGGCTCGATTCCCGGGCCACTGTCCTCGACAGTGCAGCGCAGCGCAGCACTGTCTAGCGAAGACGTGCGTACTGTTATTCGGCGTTCTGCCACACCACGCTGCGCCATGGCCTGCATCGCGTTGACGGCAAGATTGACGATGACCTGATGCAGCAGAGTTCGATCCCCCAACACAGGCGGCGCCGAAGGCGAGAAGATGTGCGAGACATTGACACCGCGCCATTCAACCTCGTGACGGAGGAACTGCAGCGCCTCGAGGATGAGTTCTTGAGGGGACACGAGAACGCGTTCTGGTGCCCGGCGTGCCGCCATGTCGCTCACGCGGGCGATGATCTCGGCGGCCCGCCGAGCATCGGATAGGGTTCGCTGGGCGAGGGCGCGAACCTCATTTACGTCTGGCGCCGCCCTGTCGAGCCATCTGAGGCTCGCTTGGCAATTGGTGGCGATCGCGCCGAGCGGCTGGTTAAGTTCGTGCGCGATCGAGGCCGTCAATTCGCCAAGCGTCGAAACGCGCGCAGCATGCGCGAACTCGATCTGCAATCGCTCCAACGTCTCCTGCGTCCGGACCAGGTCGGTCAATTCGACGAGACCGGCAAGCGTCACGCCGAATTCGGTGCGGGCAGCGGTGAGGAGCACATCGATCAGCCGACCGTCCATTGTCACGAGCTGCGACTTTTCCTCGAACAGCTCTTCGTCATTGAAGCGGCTCTCGAGAATCCGTTCCATCGTGTCAGGTCTTGCCTTGAAGAAGCGACCGATGGATCCGAGTAACTCCTGCTGGTTTTTGGCGCCGAACATGCGCACGGTCGCCTCGTTCACTTCATCGGCGATGATGACATCCATCGCCTGGGCACAAAATTCGGGATGGCTGGCCAGATAGGCAGGAAAGTCTGTCACGCCGGTAGCCCTCAGCTCATCGAACATCTCCATCAGCCGACGAACATCAAGCTTCCAGAGCGAGATCGGCATGAACTTGAAGAGATGCCGATAGCGCAGCTCGCTGTTTTCGAGTGCGTCATAGGCGACCTTGTGCTGGGTCACATCCATCACCGCGCCGATCAGCCTCAGATGCCCCGGTTCGTCGATGGAAGGGCGTGCGACGACGTGGAGGGTTTTCACCGAGCCGCCCGGCATCAGCAGCCGGTGCTCGAAATCCAGGGATTCCTTGCGCGCGACAGCACGATCAAGCTCCGTCTTAACGAGGATGCGATCTTCGGGGTGGACGCGCTGGAGAACGAGGTCGAGTTCAGGCCGAACTGCTTGGCTATACCCAAATATTCGGAAGCTTTCCTCTGACCAGGTCAGTTCGCCGGTAGTTACGTTCCAGCCAAAGCTTCCGGTATGGCTCAATCGCTGTGCCTCGGACAGATAGGCGGCCTGGCTCTCCAAAAGTGCTTCCTCAGCGAGCTTGCGGGCGGTGATGTCGGTGTTGCTCTGGAGCGTGCCGATCGGATTGCCTCGCACGTCCCGCCGCAGGATCCACTTGCTTGCAACAAAGACCTGAGCGCCATCACGGGTAGTTTGGATCAGCTCACCTTCCCAGTGTCCGGTGCGCCTTGATAATTCGACGATCTCATCAAGGGGCGCAGGATAGACTGTCTTGAGCAATATCTGGACGAACTTGCCGACCGCCTCATCCCTTTTCCATCCGAACAGAGTCTCGGCACCGTGGTTCCAATAGGTGATGACACGATTTGCATCCAGCACCACGACCGCGTCGGGTGTCAGATCGAGCAGATTGGCTTGCTCATGTTGGGCCTCGCCGAAACGACGGGCTCTGCGCACCAGCGTCGTGATCGCAAATGATGTTAACAGGAAGGTGGAAACTGCCACGATATCCTGGGTGCTCCCGATCTCAAACGAATGGAGAGGCACGGTGAAGAAGTAATCCAGGCAGCCAACTCCGAGAACGGAGAACAGGGCTGACGTGATCATACCATCCATCAGCGAGAGGAGGACGATGACAAGCAAATAGACAAGCACTGCGGTGCCCGGCCGATCGAAGACCTGGAGTCTGACCATTCCCCAGGTTACGGAGGCCATGAGCACGATACCAACGCTCCAAAGCTTGGCCAGATAGCGAACATGCTCGCTGGGCGAAGGCTTTGCCGCGGGGATGCCGGGTGTGGCCTTGGTGCTAAGTAGCGCGTCCAAGAAATCGGAGATGAAGGTCGTCGGCGCTGGTTTGAAGCTGGCAGCGGTAGGCGGTTCGACGATCTTATCAGCGCGGCTGAGGTGTTTCATAGTTATCGCTCGTCGATACGAAGCCGGACGTCTGGCCAGCAGAGCCGGATCCTTGCAATTTTACCCGCGTCTCCACGTCTCGGGATGCCCGCCGATCACACGGTTAAATACGCGAACGAGGTGATGCTCATTGGCAAATCCGCACGTGCGGGCGATTTCACTCAGGCTGCTTTGCGCGTGCCGCCGCAGCAGCAAGCAGGCGCGATCGATCCGATGTCGCAGCAGCCAGCCATGCGGGGTAAGACCAGTTGATTGCCGGAACGCGCGCAGAAAGACGCTCGTGGGCAGCCCGCATTCGGAGGCGAGGTCTGATACAAAGATGTCGCCGTTCAGGCGAGAGCACAACATCTCCTTGGCGCGGCGCTCCTGCCAAGGCGCCAAGCCGGCGACGGCAGTGGAGACAGCACGGCTGCCGACGCCATATGTCTTGAGTGCATGCCCGACTGTGGCAATGGTGAGATGATCGACAAAGACCTGATCGGCTTCGTCGGCGCGTCGAAACGCAGGCAGGAGCGCGGCCCCTAGTCCGGAAAGGGCTGCATCTTCATCGCCAAGGCCGGGCCGATTAGTGAATTCGTCGACCCGGCCGCATCCCTCCATGTCCGCAATAACGTCCAGCGCGACCCGCGGCACATAGAAGTGCAGCGAGTGGAATGGACTGACGCTGTTTGCGACGGGATTGGAGCGAAGATCATAAATGCAAACACTACCCGGTCTCAAATGACCGCTCGGCACCTGTCGATCATCTATGAACAGATCGTGCTTCGGACAGTCGCGGAGCTGCAAGGTGATCAGGAAAGCATCTTCACGGGGGATAGGCGAGGTCAGTCCGTGATCGACGATATCGCATTTGATCTCGGTGACTGCGATCTTCGACTTTTGCAGGGAGCGCGTGACGAAAGCCGGCGCGCGCTCGAGCTGGAATACGTCTGCAAGCTGCTGGCCATAGGCGCCCTGATCGGTCACGAGAGCTCTCCTGACAAAAGCGATGGTTCTATTTGGACTTCTTTGCAGTAAAAGGATTGGCGAATTTGCGCGAATCTTGCTCGTTTCGACCACGAACAGGTCGGCGCAATCAATCCAGATTTCGACGCCAGGCACCTGGGCCGATACCGGTCAAACGGGTGAAGACCCGGGTGAAGTGGCTCTGGTCGCCGAATCCGCAGCTCAAGGCGATCTCAGCCAGTGAAAGACGTCTGTCGGGCAATAGACGCTTGGCCTCTTCAACGCGACGCTGCAGAAGCCATTGATGTGGCGCAACGCCGGTCGACTGTCGGAACGCCCGCGAGAAGTGGCTCGTTGAGACGCCGCAATCATTCGCCAGATCGATCAACGAGATGTCGCCCCGAAGATTGGCCGCAAGCGTCTCTTTGGCCTGCCTCAATTGCCAAGGCGCCAGTCCGCCACGTGATCGCCGAGGCGGGGGCACCAGGCCGCCATACGTCTTGGCGACGTGAATGCCGACGGCAAAGGTGACATGATCGATAAACAGCCGGCTGGCCCGCTCAGGATTTTCGAAAGAAGGGAGCAGGGACGTGGTGAGCGCCTGCATCACGGCGTCGTCGACCCCCGCACCGGGCTCATACCGTAGTTCATTGATACGGTTCGCTTCCACGCTGTCGGCAACGAGGTTCAGCGCATCGCGTGGAAAATAAAAGTGAACGCAATGACAAGCTCTGTTTATCGTGAACTGCGGATTGCGCTTGAGATCATACAGGGTCGTCTGGCCCGCCCGCAGATGGGTTACGGGAGCGACCCGATCATCTTCAAAGTATTCGTGAACCGGATAGTCGACCAGCTGATAGCCTATCAAATAGGCATCTTCAAGATTGAGTGGTGCCGATATCCCATGCTCCGGAGAATCGGAACGTATCTCAGTGACGGCAATGTTGGTATTGCGCAGCGAGCGCGAAACGAATGCGGTCGCCCTTGCCCGCAACCTCTCGCCGAATCTCTGTCCGTAGCCGCTGCTCTCTTGCATCCCAAGTCTCACTTGGTGCGGATATTCCCCTATTGTTCTCGATTGCGGAGCGTCGGGATTGAAGAATATTGCGCGGATTGTCGATTTCGATCATCGACCAGGCCCCCGAGCGTAGACCTTAGTCGCGGTTGCGGCGCCAGACGCCGGGGCTGATGCCGACAAGATTGGTAAATACGCGCGTGAAATGGCTCTGGTCCGCGAAGCCGCAAGACAGTGCGATCTCTGAAAGGGACAAGTTGCGATTGGCCAGAAGATTCTTGGCTTGCTCGATGCGGCGCTGCTGGAGCCATTGGTGCGGCGACAGGCCGGTTGACTGGCGAAACGCGCGAGAAAAGTGGCTTGCGGAAAGCCCGCAGTCATTCGCGAGATCTGCAAGGGAAAGATCTCCTTCCAGATTCGCTGCCAGGGTGTCCTCCGCGCGTTTGACCTGCCAGGCGGCCAATCCACCACGTGCTTGGATAGTGGCGGGTACCATGCCGCCAAAGGTCCTGGCGACATGAACGGCAACTGCCAGGGCAACATGCTCGACGAAGAGCCGGCTCGCCTGTTCGGGGGACTCGAAGACCGGCGTCAGGGAGCCGACCAAACCCTGCATCACTGCATCGTCGACGCCGACACCGGGTTCGTACCTTAGCTCTTCGATTTTTTTTGATTCCGAGCCGTCCGCGACCAGATTCAACGCCGCGCGCGGAAGATAGAAATGGACGCTGTGAAAGGGATTGTTGATGTGAAATTGCGGGTTGCGCTTCAAGTCGTACAGTACGGTTTGTCCCTTCTTGAGCGCCGTTACTCCCGCAATTCGGCTGTCCTCAAAGTACTCGTGGGCAAGAAAGTCGCGCCGCATGACGGCTACCAGGAACGCATCTTCGCGCTCGAGCGAGCCGGAGAGGTCGCCACGCGGCGGGTCGTCGGCTCGGACTTCGGTGACGGCGATGCTGGTGTTGCGCAACGTGCGAACAAAGGATACGGCTTGCGCCTTCAGGCGATCCCCGAATTCCTGACCGTACCCGCTGCTTTCGTGCATGACAGCTTGCCCCGCCGACGTCCTTGTCGCCAAGCGCGGATGCGCGACGGCAATCCTATCTTAGCCACCTTCATACCGCTACTGTCTTTACCGATCTTGCTCTCATACGAGCAAGCGTCGGGTCTTCAGGCGCGTCCTGTTCTGATCGCGATAGGCGCCAGGCGACAGCCCAAAGGCGCGGGTGAAGGCCCTGGTAAAGCTTGATTGCGAAGAGAAATTGCAGGTGAGCGCGATCTCCGCGAGGCTTGCATCTACCTCCGAGAGTAATTCCTTAGCTTTCTCAAGCCGACAGCCGCGTACAAAGCGATGGGGTGACTCCTCTGTTGCCTTCCGAAAGGCTCTCGAGAAGTGAAACGGACTGAGATTCGCAACGGCGGCCAAGTCCTTGAGACGAATGTCATTCTGGAGATTGTCGGCGATGAACTGCATGACCCGCCGCAGACGTCGATCGTCGAGCGCCCGCGACTTGGAAATCTTGTCGTCACGGATCAGCATCTTTCTCCCTCGCCTCACGTTGGTTGCGAACGGGGAGGTAGTCGCCCCTGTTTGGCGGCGGCATCACGGATAACCGTGAATTGCGCGGTCACGGATGCAAGCTGCTGTATTGACAGCAGAAAACCGGCATCGCAGCATCAGTGCGAGTCCGCAGTCACGAGGAGAGCCGGGATGCCGTTACCCCAGGCGGGTCAGTCCATGGGGCTGCGGGGGGCTCGCTATGCGGCACCGCGGGCGCCAGCCAATATGGTCGAGCGGTCGCGCCTGATAGCCCAGTTTGACGAATGCTCAGCTCAACTAACGCTGATCTGCGCGCCGGCAGGGTTTGGAAAAACCACGCTGATGCAGCAATTGCGCCGACACCTCCAGGCACAAGGCGTTGCGACGGTCTGGCTACAGGTCGAGCAGGCGGACAACCACCTCGACCGCTTTGTGCAGTCGCTCGCGGGAGCGATGCAGGTCGCGCTCGGCAAGCCCGTTACGGACGCCGACGACCTCTTTACGACAGAAGCGAACCGGACGCAGAGTCGCGCAGCGGATGTGCTTGCGAGCCTGTCGGCTTCGGAGACTCCTGTTGCTCTCCTTCTCGATGATCTCGAACTGATCGTTGATGCGGCTGTCTGGGCCTTTATGCAGCGCCTGTTGGCCGAACTCGACATGCAGCATCGCGTTATCCTTGCGAGCCGCACCAGATCTCCGCTCGCTCTTGGTCGGATGCGCGCTCATGGCCAGTTGATCGAGTTCGGACAGAGCGACCTACGTTTTACGCAAGATGAGACTGAGCACTATCTCGGGCGCCAAAATATTGGCGCATCATCGGTCCGCGTGCTGCAGCAGCACACGGAAGGATGGCCCGCCGCATTGCAACTGGCAGCGGCAGCTCTGAGCGGCAAACACATCGACGCGTTGCGATCCATCTCTGGCGCGAGTGCAGGTGTTGCCGAATACCTCGCCCAGGAGGTGCTCGAAAGTCGATCGGCTCAACAACGCGATTTCCTCCTGCGATCGGCTACGCTCGGCCAGTTTTGTGCCGAGCTGTGCGACGCTGCACTGCAAAGAAACGACAGCCGCATGATGATCAGCGAGATTGTGCGTGACAATCTTCTGATTGCTTCAATTGACGCAGAGGAGCGGTGGTATCGCTATCATCCGCTGTTTGCCGATTTCCTTCGCGTCCGCATGGCGCAGGAGGGCAGGGAGGAATTGCAGCCGCTTCACAGGCGGGCCGCCGACTGGGCGGCCGCTCATGGCTTCATGAACGAGGCTATCACACACGCGCTCGCGGCAAAGGATCAGACGCTGGCTGCTGACTTGCTCGCCGCGGCGGCGATGGGAAATCTGCATTCGGGGCGTGTGGCCGATACCGCGCATGCCATCGCGTTGTTGCCCGAGGCCGAAATCGACCGCCGCCCAGCCCTGCTGCGGGCTGCCGCGTTCGCTGCGATCTTTGCCCATCGCTTTGATGCGGCCCGGAGATACATGGAGCGAATCGAGCGGTCAGATGAGGTTCGCGAGGGCGGTGACGACGAAATGACCGCGATGCATCTAATGCTGCTTGGCTGGACCGACAACATTCCCGAACTGCTTCGGGTGGTTGAGGAACTGCGAGCCCGCGCGTCGCGTTTCAGTCGCTTTACGGCCGGGTTGGCAAGCAATGCGCGGGCATTCTGCAATATTGCGTTGGGCAACTACGTCGAGGCCGAACGTGACCTGGCGCAAGCGCGCGAGGCATGCGAACCGATCGATGCGCTTTATGTACTGAGCTATAGCGCATGCTTCTCGGCTGCCATCGAGCTCAACCTCGGGCATGTCGCGAAAGCACGAGCGACGCTCGAGAGCGCGTTCGATCGAGCCATTGGCGCAGGTCAAAGATTTGGCAGCAGCGGCGCCGTGGTCGCAACCTACCTAGTGGAATGTCTCTACGAGACCAATGAGCTCGATGCCTGCCAGGCATTAGTCGACGATTATCTGCCGATTGTCACGGAGACCGGCCTGCCGGATCATCTGATCATCCTGTATCGTGTCGCAGCGCGATTGCAGTTCCTGCGCGGGTACGGGGCCGCCGGCCATGCACTGCTCGTTCAACTTGGTGATATCGGTGCGCGGCGGGGACTTCGCCGGCTATCGGCCGCTGCCTGGCTTGAACGCGCTTATGCTGCCTTGCGGAGCAGGGATACCGAAGACGCGCGTCGTGCCCTGGACACCGGCAGCGACACATCTGTTTGGGATGGCTTCGGTGCGTTCAAGCCGCATGCAAGCGAAATCGATGATGTCCTGATTGCGCGACTCCGTCTACAGCTTGTGATCGGAGAGGCCAGGCGGACGCTGCCGCAGATCCAGTCCGAACGGGAGGCCGCAGAATCCGCAGCTCGTCGACGGCGAGCATTGCGATTGCTGTTTCTGGAGGCACAGGCGCTGGAAGCGTCAGGCCGGCGGCGAGAAGCCGGTGCCGCATTCGATCAAGCGGTGACACGATCCACGCAAGGCGGGATGGTGCGCCTGCTCACCGATGAGAGCTGGGCAATAGAGACACTTGTGCTTCGCTCCACCATCACGGGCGAGCCGCGGGCGGTTGGCCTGCTGCGTGAATTGAAAGGCCCGCAAGCCGCGCCGGATTTGGACGGGCATTCGGATAGGATAGGTGATGCGGCGGAAAGTGCGCCTCGCCTGACCACCCGGGAGGTGCAAATCCTGCGGCTCGTCTGGAAAGGGAGCTCAAATAAGGAAATCGCTCGCGTATTGTTTCTTACCGAGAACACCATCGAAACGCATCTGCGGCGGATCTATCAGAAACTTGGCACGCGAAACCGTACTCAGGCTGCAGCGATTGCGCGGGAGGTAGGTGCGATCTAGAGACGAATCAGGACGGCCCGCGCACAGCTTGCCTGGTGAGGCAATGCGATGCTTTGCTGCTAGGCTCCCAGGACCTCTTCAAGGCAGCGGACCAGTGTATCCGTTTCGAACGGCTTGCGGAGGAAGCAGGTTGCCCCGCTCGAAATCGCCTTTTGCTCGAGGTCGGGCTCAGTACGCGCGGTAATCATGATGACCAGAGTCTGGCTATTGCGCTGGCTGAGCTGCCGTTTGAGCTCGAAACCGTTCATGCCGGGCATCTGGATGTCGGTGATCGTGCACGAAAACTGATCGAGCTCGCTGGACGCAAGAAAGTCTTCGGCAGAGGCAAATGCGCGAACATCGTGACCGAGAGCGCGGACGAGCGCTGCCAGCGCATCGCGCATGGAGGGGTCATCGTCCACAATTGAAATCAAATGTCCGTCCGCCATACTGCAGCTCCTATCGAGCCGGCCTCAGCCAGTCCGCGCGCACTGCGCATCCGTTAAGTCTTGCTGTTGGAAATATCATTCAACGTGCTCTGCTTTTCAGTGCTTCCGCCATTCGAACCAGGTCGGCCAATGAATGTGCACCCATCTTCCGCATCGCAGCACCACGATGGATCTTGACCGTCACCTCGCTCAACCCGAGCTCCGCCGCGACCTGCTTGTTCATCTTGCCTGCAGTCACCAAGGCCATCACCTCGCGTTCACGCGGTGACAGAGTCTCGTACCGGTCGTGCACGGCCGTGGCGTGAACTTCGCTGTCCCGCTGGCGGCGATCGCGATTGATGGCCGCCGTTACCGCATCGATCATGTCCTGGTCGCGGAACGGCTTCGGCAAAAAGTCGACGGCGCCCGCCTTCATAGCGCGGACGGACATCGGGATATCGCCGTGTCCGGTCATCAGGACGACGGGCAGGTGTATCCCGATGTCCGCAAGCTCCTCTTGGAAGTCCAGTCCGCTGATCCCCGGAAGGCGGACATCAAGCACGATGCAGCCCGGGCCAGTCGGTCGTTCCGCCTTCAGGAATTCCTGGACCGAGCCATAGGTTCGTGCCGTCAGCCCGACCGAGCGCAATAAGCTCTCGAGCCCAAAGCGGAGCGAGTCGTCGTCGTCGACGACGTGCACGACAGGAGGCTGGTCCGACGCCTGGGGCATCTCACATTCAACCAACGGCAGGTTCAGCGTCATTCCCTGCATATCATGCCGCGCGACGACAGTATCATCACACGAAAGTATGATCGCCTAGAACGGGGAGGGGGCTCGATGGGCCTCTCTCCAAAGAGGTCCTGCAAGGAATGCCGAGCCGTCAGGCAAAAACCCGTCCTTTTGGACAGATTTGCTGTTTTTGCTTGCTTCGATCATCCGGTTACACGGTTTGGATGATCATCTCGCGCAGCGTTCATACCAACGTGTGAGACAATTAGACCCAATGCGCGATTGGCGCTGTGGGATGCGTCGATCATCCTCGTCTGCGTGCAGAACGAGAGCTGACCTCAGCGAAAGCGGACCCGCTGGTCCCCTCCAGCGCTCTGCCGGAGCGGTGTCCAGCCCAACACAGGATCGCATCATGTTCAAAACGTCGGACGAGCAGGCAATCGAATGCCCGGCCTCGAGTTTCCATCCATCGGACGCAGAGGACGTTCTACGGGTTCTGCTGATGCAGCCGGTCGCGGTCAGTTCGGTTGATCCCGCGAGTGCCACGCCGTCCCTCGGCTATGTTCGTGGCGGTCTGCCGCCAAGAGTCGTGCGGCGCCTGCGCGAGCACATCGATGCGAATATCGAGCATCGCATCAGCGTTGAAGCGCTGGCCAGACTCGCCAACCTGTCGGTGTGCTATTTCGTTCGTGCCTTCAAGCAATCGATGGGGTTGACGCCGCACGACTATCTCATCCGTCGTCGCGTCGAGCGAACTAAGGAGCTTTTGTCAGAAACTGATCTCTCCCTCTCCGAAATTGCTCTTGCAGCGGGCTTCGCCGATCAGAGCCATTGTGCCCGCCGCTTTCGCCAGCACGTTGGCATGTCGCCGCGTGACTATCGCTGGTCCGTCCCGTAAGGCCCTTTGGCGAACGCCCGTTGTCATCTGTCGCACCCCAGTTCCCCCGTGTGGGTGCAGCGTACGACCCGCAATCGAGCGGCTGTCCTCCCAAGACGCTCCGCGTCGCTGATAATGTGACGCCGGGTCATTCAGGCCGATGACAGGCATGTCGCCGGCCTCCTTTTTCAGATGTTGGCTGCCGCGATAGCGTTTCCCTTGTGGTAGCGCTGGGGCGTCGTGCCGCTTGGCGTGAGTAAGCGCGGCGGCACGATTGAAAATGCCTAGGCGAAAAAGATTTCCTCGCTCGAGCTGTTCTCGTCGGCGCTGCCGAAGTCCGACGATCTCGTGTAAGGCCCGGACAAGGGCAAGATCTACAACGCGCACTTCACCGGCGCATGCGGTGCCGGAGCAAAGGCGGAATTCGAAATTCATTGTGCGGGTGAATATCGCGAGTTCGATGGTGCCGCGCCATGCCATTAATGTCGTGTCGAATAGCTCGGCTGCGCTACCCACGCATCCTTTGGTCTCCAGTAGTGCGTTCGCCCGCAACATGCGCACTTGAGGGGAACTTCGACGCTAGGCAGGGTTTCGAACACGACGGTCTCCGTGTTCAGTCCGGTTAGCACGGCCTGACCTGTGACAGGGCAATGAATCAAAATATCTGGCATCGTCGCGCAACCAAACCTATGTTAAGGGTTTATGACAGCGTGCGGCGTGAGGCGAAGAGATGATAAAGACCGACGTGATTTGTTCCGAGTGCGGCGCGGGTTTTCGTCGTCTCGAATTATGGTCACAGCCCGGAGAGAAAGGCGAGTATCGCTGTCCATCCTGCGATAACCCGTTGGAGGTCTTCGACGGTAACAAGCTGATCGCCTACCGGCTCACGATCGAGCCGTGCACGAGAGCCGTGCGTGACTAGCCCATGCAGCGCATTTTTCTTGCGATCACATTTTTCGGGGTTACCGGACTTATTTTCACACTGCTTGTGGCCCTCGAAAGGATAATTGGGTGAGGTTGCCGGCTGGGCGCAACCCGTTCTCACGGATGACAATGCCCATCGCGGTTTTCTGAAATGATCAAGAACAGGCTAGGCAGCTAGAGGAGCGCCGCCATCGCGCGCTTTACGCGGGTCCCGATGTGGGGTTTTGCGGCATCATTCAAGATCACCGTGCAGGTCATCCCCGCGCTGACCAGTATGTTCTCCGGCACGTCAGTGAGACGAACACGGACGGGAATGCGCTGCGCCAATCTCACCCACGTAAACGTTGGATTGACCGTGGCCAGGAGTTCGGGTCCATCGCGGTTGTCCTGATCGGTGATGCCTCGCGCGATGCTCTCGACCCGCCCTTGCAAAATGGCGCCACCGTTCATGAGACGAATCTTCACCGCCGATCCAACCCTGATTTGCGGGATCTTGGTTTCCTCGAAGTACGCATCGACCCGGTAAGAGTCGCTATCGATCAGGGCCAGCGCCGGCTTGCCCTGCGTGGCATAGTCGCCCGTCTTCGCATTCAAGTTCGTGACGAAGCCGTTCACGGCAGCCCGCACCTCGGTTCGCTTGAGATTGAGGGCGGCAATGTCGCGAGCCACCAGCGATTGCTGGTAGCCTGCATCGGCCTGCTCGGATTGATGGCGTGCGTTGTCCAGGGCTTCCTCCGTGATCGTAATGCCCGGGTTCAGTCTTTTGCGACGCTCGAGCTGCTGGAGCAGCATTTGATGCTGAGCCATGCGGGCGGCGACCGTTGCCTCGGCATCTGCAAGAGCGAGGCGATAGCGTTCCTGGTCGATGACGAAAAGAACGTCTCCCTTCCTGACGAACTGGTCGTTCCGAACCTGCATGCTACTGATGTAGCCGGACACGTCCGGCGCGACAGTAACAACCTCGGCTCGCACGCGTGCATCCCGCGTCCAGGGCGAATAGAGATAATATTGGGCCAAATCGTAACCGAGGAAACTTGCGGCAAGGATTACGACGAATGTAAGCAAGACGCGAAAGGCGATATGCATCGGCTATCTCCCTAAATTCCTTTCAAAGCCCGCCCAGGATCAGCCCGCCAATGCAAAACAAGCATCCGAACAGGCCGAAGCGGGCAAGCGGCGCATGCCAGAACAGCCGGAAAAAGCCCATCCTTGTAAGCAGCTGGTCTAGAAAGACGAAAATTGCCAAAGAGCAAACGAGCCACATGGCGATGGCGGGCAGGAAGGCTCCGAGCAGATCGATTTCAGCGAACATGGCGCGTCTCCCGCACGAGTGTCCGGGCTCTCAACAGCGAGCATCGGAGCATCTCGCATCCTGCGATGACTTCAGCGATGGCGTCGATTTCCTCACATGCGCTCGTGGTGCGTGCCGCCATCAGCGAATGCCGACGTAGGGCACGCGCCCTCCAGGCGCTTGCGATGAGATGTGTTCGAGTTGGATCGGCATAAGTCAGTGAAAGGTAGTCGAGCAGACCCGAAAGCTCGACGACAATTCCGGGCGGAAGCCGGCGCGTGGCGATTGCCGTGTGCAATTGCGCCATCGCGCGGCCGCTCGACAGGGTGATCGCACTCGCGGCAAGACAGTTTCGCTCCAAGGCTGGTTCGCTTTTGACCTTTGGAAGTATCCCGGCGAGCTGCTCGCAAACGCCGAAGCCAACGCTCTGCAGAGAGGCCTGGGTGCCCGCGGCGCTCAAACGCGCGAATAGTTGGCGACAAAATCGACGAAACACCAGCGTCGGGGTCTCGGGAAAGAAAGTCGCGAACAGTGTTGCGGCGACACCGATGCCGACAAGGATTGCCAGCGACGAATTGAGAAACGATGTCGCGTCGTAGGTCATGACATTGTCGATGTTCGAGGCGAATGCGAAGTAGACGGCTGCAAGAAGGCCGAGCGGGCCGATTTTTGGTTGGGCCATGATGAAGCCGCACGTGAGCATCACTGGCGCAAGCGCGAGGGACATCGAGACGAAGTCGACGCTGTAGGGAAGGAGGTAGAATTGCGTTACGAACGCCGGTACGGCTGCGATGAGCACGGTCGCGCCAAGGGCTAGGCTTATTTTCTCGGGGCGGTCAATCGAGGCCACCAGGGTACATATGACGGCCGCCACGACGACCGCGGTAGGGCCGTTTGGCCAGGCGGTTGCGAACCAGAAGAACGTCGCAATCGCGACAGCAAGCGCCGAGCGGATTCCGACCAAAGCCGCAGCCACCGGATCGGACCATAGCCGCCGCGTACCGGCTCCGCCGGGGACGATCTGTCCATGATCAAACATCGCCTCAGCTTCAAGGAGCTTTTGACGAGTCTGGGAGACAGCGGGGGCTCCGACAGTTCCAGAACGAGTCCTGGCCAAGTGGGCCACAATGCAAAGCTCCGCCGCGGCGTAGGTCAAGTTTCGCAGGAGTTCACTCCGGATACGCGCATCCGCGCTCTCAAAAAACGCCGCCGACCGCATTGCGTCGACCGTACCAAAAGCGGTAGCGAGCCGGATGATCTCGGCGTCGAGTATTTGGGGATTGGCCCCGGGTTCGATGGAGGCTTCGGCGAAGCGCTTTGCGCCGAGCGCAAATTCGCGCGTGCGAGCGAGAAACTTTGTAGCGAGCTCGCCGGGGAACACCAGGCGGCTGACGAGTGCGGCGCAGCCGATCCCCAGTGCGATCTCTGTAAATCGTGCAAGGATCAGCGGATAGGCGCCCGCAGGATTCAGCGCCGCAGGAATGCCGACGATCGCGAGTGTGTAACCCGCCAGCTGGATACCATAAGACGCGAAGTTGCGAGTCGCCCGCGCCGCGAAGTTGCACGCTCCGATCCATATCGCGAGCGAGGCGAGAAAGAGTTCACCATACTGGGAGAGAGCGAACACCAGCGCGATGGTGATCAGTACGCCACCGATCGTACCGAGCATTCGATAGAAGCTCTTCGCGAGGACGAGGCCGCTGTCGGGCTGAGAGACAATATATACGGTGAGCAGTGACCACCTGGGGTCATCCAGGCCAAGCCAGAATGCGATAAAAAGTGCGAGCAACGCCGCGCAAAAGGTCTTTAGCGAGAAGACGACCGCGCCGAGGAGTTCACCATTGATGGTTGTCGCGACGTTCCAGTTGAAGTGATGCGATGCTCCGTGCTGCGATACGGTATGGGTCACATTCCTCTCCATCGCCGTGTTTGACGGCGGCCTCACCGATAATATTGCGTGAGGTGGCTCCTCGGCGGAGCCTGGATGTGACTATGTCAGTGCTGGGGCTTTGGCTTCGTGAACGATTTTGCCGTCGCTGGAACAGGCTTGCGGCTTTGCCCGCGTTTTCTCATGGGGTCGCCTCGGGACCGACGGGCAACGCAAATTGGAAGACCGCGCCGTGCGGCAAATTGGGCTCAAGCCAGATCCGGCCGCCATGCGCGCCAATGATCGAACGGCAAATGGAAAGCCCCATGCCCATGCCCGTCGCCTTCGTCGTGAAGAAGGAGTCGAAGACTTTGTCAGTCTTCACCGCCTCCACGCCGGCGCCTGTATCGGCGACGGAGACGTGGACGCCTTCCTGAGGCGATAACCGCGAGACAACAGTAAGGTTGCGGGAAGCTTCGACGGCGCTCATGGCCTCGACGCCGTTCATCACCAGGTTGAGCACCACCTGCATGAGTTGCACACGGTCGCCGTAGACCGGCGGCACCTCGGCCGACAGGTCGGTAACAATCTTCACATCATGCTTGTCCAGTTCGGTGCGGGCGAGGGCCAGCACTTCCCGGATCACGTCGTTGATGTCGAACCATGCACGTTTTGGGCCCGATTTCGTCGCCATTGCGCGAAGGCTTCGGATAACATCCCCGGCACGCCTGGTGTCCCGATCGATCAACTCAAGTGCCTTGCGGGCTTCTTCGAGGTTTGGAGTTTCACGGCCGAGCCAAGTGAGGCCAGTGCGGCTCTGAACGGCGACCGCCGTCAGGGGCTGATTGATCTCATGAGCGATGGATGCGACGAGTTCACCAATGGTCGTAAGGCGCGTCACACGCGAGAGTTCTGCCTGGGCTTCCCGGAGCGCCCCCTCGGCCTTCTGACGCTCGTGGTTCTCGCTCGCCAGATGGGCGTAGAGACGCGCGTTCTCGAGCGAGATCGCGATCTGTGAGGAGAGCAGCTTCAACACGGCGATCCTGGACGGGGTGAATACGTGAGATGCCAGGCTGTTCTCGAGGTAGAGAATTCCGATCAATTCGCCCTGTTTCACCAGGGGCAGACAGAGCACCGAGCGCGCACGATTGAGGCGTAGGTACTTGTCGGCGGAGAACGGCGTCTGCGCCCGCGCATCGTCGAGGATCACAGGCTGTTGCGTCCGCCGGACCTGCCCGAGGATCGAGACCGGCAGTTCAGGCGCCGGGGCGTCTTCCGAGATGAGTCTGACCTTGACGGCCTCAGTCGTGCTCATTGCCTCGGCTTCGACCCGCAAGTCGTCTTCGTGCGGAAGGACCAGGAGGCCGCGGTCTGCACCAGCATGCTCGATCGCAATGGTCATCAGGGTCTCGATCAATCTGTCGAGCAAGAGTTCGCCCGCCACCGCCTGCGACATGCGGATGACGGTAGCGAGGTCGAGGTGCTCGAGCGACGTTTCGACAGTCGGGAGATGTACCTGGGAGGCCTGTGGTGCGATCTCGGGATGGCGGAGGTCGAGCAGGGCGACCTTTGCCAACGCGCCCCAGCGGCGATAATAGTCGCGCGCCTCGGAACGGTAGCTCTGGGCAAGCTTGCCGAAGCCGCGACGAGCGAAGAAATCCGCGGCAAGCTCCGCACCGATGGCCGCCTCGTGGATGAACCCCTTCTCCGCGGCAGAGCGGACAGCCCGCTCATAGAGCCGCATCGCCTCTAGATCCCGACCGTCCAGACTCGCTAACTCGGCGGTGGCGAGGTCAAGCTTATGGGCGTAGGTGTGGGGTGAACTATCGGCCAGCGTTTGGAGAGAGGCGAGGTCATCCTCCAGATCGCGTGAAAGCCCGCCCGATACGGGTGTCGGTCCGGATTGCATGACTCCCAGAAGCGCCAGCGCGTAGTAGAACCGGAAAGTTCCGGTCTGGATATGGCATCGCGCTGACCACAGGATTGGCTTGGCCTTTTCTGCCGCCTCGACGGCACCCCCAAAATCTCCCATCAAGTAGCGGAGCTGAAGCTGCTGAATCCAGTAGAAGCACTGCACAACCGGAAGGCCGGTCCGCAGCAGGGTCGCCTCATCGCTCACGAGGTTTTCGTTCGT